>NZ_BCBI01000001.1:0-264351 GCF_001320565.1 Pseudomonas sp. NBRC 111132 | reverse complement strand
GCGAGTCGCACAACGTCACCGTGCTGCTGATCGAGCACGACATGAAGCTGGTGATGAGCATCTCCGACCATATCGTGGTGATCAATCAGGGCACCCCTCTGGCCCACGGCACACCGGAAGAGATCCGCGACAACCCTGATGTGATCAAAGCCTACCTGGGGGAAGCGTAAATGCTGAAGTTCGAAAACGTTTCCACCTTCTACGGCAAGATCCAGGCGCTGCACAGCGTCAACGTGGAAATCAACCAGGGCGAGATCGTCACCCTGATCGGCGCCAATGGCGCCGGTAAGTCGACGTTGCTGATGACCCTGTGCGGCTCGCCGCAGGCGCACAGTGGCAGCATCAAGTACCTGGGTGAAGAACTGGTCGGCCAGCCGTCCTCGCACATCATGCGCAAGAGCATCGCCGTAGTGCCGGAAGGCCGCCGCGTGTTCGCCCGCCTGACCGTCGAGGAGAACCTGGCGATGGGTGGTTTCTTCACCGACAAAGGCGATTATCAGGAGCAACTGGACAAGGTGCTGCAGCTGTTCCCGCGCCTGAAGGAACGTTACATCCAGCGTGGCGGCACCATGTCCGGTGGCGAGCAGCAAATGCTCGCCATTGGCCGGGCGCTGATGAGCAAGCCCAAGCTGCTGCTGCTCGACGAACCTTCGCTGGGCCTGGCACCGATCATCATCCAGCAGATCTTCGACATCATCGAACAGCTGCGCCGCGATGGCGTGACGGTGTTCCTGGTGGAGCAAAACGCCAACCAGGCGCTGAAAATCGCCGACCGGGCGTATGTGCTGGAGAACGGCCGGGTGGTGATGCAAGGGACAGGCGAAGCGCTGTTGACTGACCCGAAGGTGCGCGACGCGTACCTTGGGGGTTGATCGGGAAAGGGCCTTCGGGCCCTTTTTCATGCCTGCTGACTTGTGATCCCAGCACACCCTGCGTAACGTGGCCAGCTCTTTGGCAAAGATCCCCGGAGCCCGCCCCATGCGCCTCACCCCCACCCTGCTGCTCACCGCCCTGCTGCCCCTGTTCGCCGGCTGCCAGCTCATGGCCAACGCCCCAAGCGACCCGAACATCGGCACCACGCGCATGCAGGGCGAACTACGTGCCGCCAACGGCCAGTTGCTGTTCAAGCCATGCAGCGAAAACCGCACGTTCGTGATCAATGATGTCGGCGCCACTGGCATCCTGCAGGAGGCCGCCAACCTTGCCAAGGACGCCAATGACAAGCTGTTCGCCGACGTCCGTGGTCGCCTGACCGGCAGCAAGCAGGCCAACAACGACGGCCAGCTGGAAGTGCGTCGCCTGTACCGCCTGGAACCCTCCGCCCGTGCCTGCGAAGACCCCAACTTCAAGCAGCTAACCCTGCGCGCCGACGGCCAGGAGCCGTTCTGGGCGGTGAAAGCTAGCGGCAAGGGGATGATCATAGAGCGCCCCGGCAAAGACCCGCTGCCCCTGCCGTTCCTTGAAGAAGAAGTGCCCGGCGGCGGCCTGACCCTGAGCAGCGAAGCCAACGGTCAGCACGTGGAACTGTGGGTCGCCCCGCAACGCTGCGTCGACAGCATGAGCGGCGCCGTGCGCCACCTGCGCGCCGAACTGCACATCGACGGCAAGACCTTGCAAGGCTGCGGCTACTACGGTGGCGCACGCGACAACTGATCGCCGGGCACTTTTATCCTGCCAGTCAGGGCGGCGAACAGCTTATACTTGGCGGTTTGTGTAAAGCCGCCGGCCATCCATGGCCGGGATACTGGACCCTGCCATGCTACGAATCACCGAACTGAAGCTGCCCCTGGACCATCCTGACGAAGCGCTGCGTGAAGCCATCGTCCAGCGCCTGGGCATCCGCGACGAGCAATTGCTCAGCTTCAACCTGTTCAAGCGCAGCTACGATGCGCGCAAGAAGAACAGCGAACTGCTGTTCATCTACACCATCGATCTGGAAGCCAGCAACGAAGCCGAACTGCTCAGCAAGTTCGCCGACGATCGCAACATCAGCGTGGCACCAGACGTGACCTACAAGTACGTCGGCCACGCCCCGGCCGACATGCAGGAGCGCCCGATCGTGGTCGGTTTCGGCCCGTGCGGCATCTTTGCCGGCCTGCTGCTGGCACAGATGGGGTTCAAGCCGATCATCCTCGAACGCGGCAAGGAAGTGCGCCAGCGCACCAAGGACACCTGGGGCCTGTGGCGCAAGAGCGTGCTCAACCCAGAGTCCAACGTGCAGTTCGGCGAAGGCGGCGCCGGCACCTTCTCCGACGGCAAGCTGTACAGCCAGATCAAGGACCCGCAGCACCACGGCCGCAAGGTACTGGAAGAGTTCGTCAAGGCCGGTGCCCCGGACGAAATCCTGTACATCAACAAGCCGCACATCGGCACCTTCCGCCTCACCGGCATGGTCGAGCAGATGCGCCAGGACATGATTGCCCTGGGTGCCGAAGTGCGCTTCCAGGAGAAGGTCACCGACCTGCTGGTCGAAGATGGCCAGTTGACTGGCGTGGTACTGGAGAGTGGCGAGCAGCTGCACTCGCGCCATGTGGTCCTGGCCCTTGGCCACAGCGCCCGCGACACCTTCCGTATGCTGCACACCAAAGGCGTGTACATGGAAGCCAAGCCATTCTCGGTCGGCTTCCGCATCGAGCACCCGCAAACGCTGATCGACAAGGCGCGCCTGGGCAAGTACGCCGGCCACCCCAAACTCGGTGCCGCCGACTACAAGCTGGTGTACCACGCCAAGAACGGCCGCTCTGTATACAGCTTCTGCATGTGCCCAGGCGGCACCGTGGTCGCGGCTACCAGCGAGCCGGGCCGAGTCGTTACCAACGGCATGAGCCAGTACTCGCGTAACGAGCGCAACGCCAACTCCGGCATCGTCGTCGGCATCGACCCCGAGCGCGACTACCCGGGTGGCCCGCTGGCCGGTATCGAGCTGCAGGAACGCCTGGAGGCCCATGCCTACGTGATGGGTGGCAGCAACTACCAGGCCCCGGCGCAACTGGTGGGTGACTTTGTCGCCGGCCGGCCATCGACCGCACTGGGCAGTGTCGAGCCGTCCTACAAGCCGGGCGTGACCCTGGGTGATCTGGCGCCAAGCCTGCCGGACTTCGCCATCGAGGCGATCCGTGAGGCACTGCCGGCATTCGACCGCCAAATCAAAGGCTACAACCTGCATGACGCGGTGTTGACCGGGATCGAAACGCGTACCTCGTCGCCCCTGCGCATTACCCGGGGTGAGGATTACCAGAGCCTGAACCTCAAGGGGCTGTTCCCGGCGGGTGAAGGCGCCGGCTACGCGGGCGGGATTCTGTCCGCGGGTGTGGATGGCATCCGCATTGCCGAGGCGGTAGCACGGGATATGCTCGGCCTCTGATTGCTTGAGGCCTTCCAAGGCCTCTTCGCGGGTAAGCCAACTCCCACAGAGACAGCGATGTCACTGTGGCAACGGGCTTGCCCGCGAGAGGGCGCTGGCAGACTTCAGAATAACCCGGCCCCAAGACCAGCCTTCCCCTCACCCCCTCCTCCTCCATCTGCATCTAGGCTTCACTAAGCCAAGGCAGCAACACCATATAACAAAAACGAATATAGTTTTTGTTTTAAAGAATATCGCCACAGGCTAGGGTGTACGCCCGTACCATTCGTAAACTGCTCATGGAGAGCCTATAGCCCGTGCGTAGCCTGTTCACCCGTTTTTTCCAGCTTGAAGCCGCCAGCGGCCTGCTGCTGATCGCCGCCGCCGTTCTGGCCCTGATCATCAACAACTCGCCACTGTCCTACCTGTACAGCGGGCTGCTCGACGTGCCCGTCGCCGTCCAGATCGGCGCGCTGAACATCGCCAAGCCATTGCTGCTATGGATCAACGATGGCCTGATGGCCCTGTTCTTCCTGCTGATCGGCCTGGAGGTCAAGCGCGAGGTGGTCGACGGCCACCTGTCCAAGCCATCCCAGGTCATCCTGCCTGCCACTGCTGCCGTTGGCGGCATGGTGGTGCCGGCACTGATCTACTGGTTCATCAACCGTGACAACCCGGCGGCCGTGGCCGGCTGGGCGATCCCAACTGCCACCGACATCGCCTTTGCCCTCGGCGTGCTGGCGCTACTGGGCAAGCGCGTGCCGGTGTCACTGAAGCTGTTCCTGATGACCCTGGCGATCATCGACGACCTGGGTGCGATCATTGTCATCGCCCTGTTCTACTCCGGTACCCTATCCAGCGTATCGCTGCTGCTGGCGGCGGCCTGCCTGGTGGTGCTGATAGCGATGAACCGGCTTGGCGTGGTAAAGCTTGGGCCATACATGGTCATTGGCCTGATCCTCTGGGTATGCGTGCTCAAGAGTGGCGTGCATGCCACCCTGGCCGGTGTCGCCCTGGCCTTGTGCATCCCACTGCGCACGCGCAACGCCGAAACGTCACCGCTGCTGGCCCTGGAACATGCCCTGCACCCTTGGGTGGCCTATGCCATCCTGCCACTGTTCGCCTTCGCCAACGCCGGCGTTTCGCTGGCTGGCATGACCGTAGAAAGCTTCACCCACCCCGTGCCGATGGGCATCGCCGTCGGCCTGTTGCTGGGCAAAACCGTAGGTGTTTTCGGCCTGACATGGCTGGCGGTGAAGCTGCGCCTCGCCGCGCTACCTGCTGGTGCTGGCTGGGGGCAAATACTGGGGGTGGCGATACTCTGCGGCATTGGCTTCACCATGAGCCTGTTCGTTGGCTCGCTCGCCTTCTCCCCAGGCAGTAGCGAATACGCCGGTATGGACCGCATGGGGATTCTTACCGGCTCGTTCTTCGCCGCAGTGATCGGCTACGCCGTCACCGCCATGGCCAGCCGCAAGCCCCGTGTTGGTTGATTTGGCTGAGGCATGAAAAAACCCCGACTGGCAGCAGCCAGGTCGGGGTTTTGTTTTACTGCGCTACGGTCAGTGCGAAACGCGGCTGGTACCGTCAACGGTCATGATGCGCACGCGGTCACCCACGCGGAAGATTTCGTTCTCCTGCACGGCCTGCACATAGGCGCGCATGCTGCCGTCGTCTTCACGTACGGTAATTTCGACACCTTGGGTACGAGTCAGGCCTTCTTCGGCAGCGGAGCCTGCCAGGCCACCGGCAACAGCACCGATCACCGCAGCGACGATGCTGCCACGGCCACCGCCAACGGCGCTGCCAGCAACGCCACCCACGATGGCACCAGCACCACCGCCGATCGGGGTCTTGGTACCCTCGATCTTGACTGGGCGCAGGGACTCGATGGTGCCCATACGCACGGTTTGCACGCGGCGGGCCTCGTCACGGGAGTAGCTGTCACCGGTCAGGCTCGAGGCACAGCCTCCCAGCAGCAGCGACATGGTGGTAAAGGTCGCCACCAGCAAAGCGGATTTACGCATGGGTAAAGTCTCCATAAGTCAGGTGCTCATTAGACGCTGCACATTGACGGCTGTCACGGTACAAACGTAATAAAATTGTTTTCATTCAGCCGGGGTACAGCCTGCCGGGCTGTGTCGAAGGCCTTTCAAGTGAGACCAAGGATAGCCATGGATTACTTCATCGTCGTGGTCGCCACCGTTGCGGGGCTGTATTTCCACGGGTGGCTGTATGTGCGCATGCGCCGCTGGATGGACCGCGACCTGGCGTTGTCGCTGGCGGGTGCCGATCCTGATAAGCGCGCGTTCATGCTGGAAAGGTTGGAACAGGCGCGACAGGAGAAGGTGGGACGCAAGCAACTGGCAGGGTGGTTGGAGCGGGAAGCGGCGGAGTATCCGGGGTAGCCTGATCGATCGTCGTGGCCGCTTTGCGGCCCTATCGCGACACAAGGCCGCTTCCACAGGTACAGCGCGATCGCCTCTGTGGGAGCGGCCTTGTGTCGCAGCAGCCCCGGGACCTCAGGGCGCCAGCCGCTCCCGCTGCCATTGCCCATTCACGAACCGGTAATTCAACCGGTCATGCAAGCGGCTCGCCCGCCCCTGCCAGAACTCGATGCGCTCAGGCAACAAACGGTAGCCCCCCCAATGCTCAGGGCAGTGCGGCTGGGTGTCGGAAAAGCGCGCTTCGGTAGCCTTGACCAGGCCCTCGAGCTCTTCACGCCCGGCAATCACCCGGCTCTGCGGCGAGGCCCAGGCCCCCAGGCGGCTGCCCAGCGGGCGCACCTGATAGTAGGCATCCGACTCCTGCGCCGAGACCTTCTCCACCCGCCCTTCGATGCGCACCTGGCGCTCCAGCGCCGGCCAGAAGAAGGTCATGGCTGCAAAAGGGTTGGCCTGCAATTGCTGGCCCTTGGCGCTTTCGTAATTGGTGAAGAAAGTGAAGCCCTGCTCGTCGAGCCCCTTCAGCAACAATACACGGCAATGCGGGCGGCCTTCGCCGTCCACGGTGGCCAGGGTCATGGCGTTGGCTTCCACCGGCGCCTGCTCGGTTTTCACCGCATCGGCGAACCACTGGTGGAACAGGACGAACGGCTCCCCCGGCGCCTGGGCTTCAGCCAGGCCATCACGGGTGTAGTCGCGGCGCATATCGGCCAGGGATTGGGTCATTGCTGCGTTCCTTGACGATCAGTTGGTCTTCGCAGGGCTATTGGCAGCTACTTTTTTATCGGCGGTAGCTTTCTTGGCAACAGGCTTGGCCGGCGCCGCTTTCTTCTTGGCTGTTGCCTTCACAGGTGCTTTGGCCTTGGCCACGGGCTTCTTCGCCGCAGGCTTGGCAGCCGGCTTGTTGTCGGTGGCCTTGGCAGCAGGTGCCTTGGCATCCTGTACCGCCACCATCGAGGTCGGCGCAGGTGCCGGAGCAGCCTGCTGATACTTGGCCAACAGTGCGACCATGGTGTTTTGTGGGGTCAGCAGCATTTCCACGCGGCGGTTCAGGGAGCGGCCCTCGGCGCTGTCATTGGCCGCACGCGGCATCACCGAGCCCATGCCCTTGAGGGTCAGGCGGTCACGCTGCAGGCCGCTGAGGCGGAAGATGGCCGATACCGAAGCGGCGCGCTCCAGGCTGAGTTTCTGGTTGGCAGCGGCAGCACCGCTGCTGTCGGCATGGCCCAGTACCAGCACGGCAGTCTTGGGGTCACCTTCGACGGTCTTGGCCACGCGGGTGATCGGGCCGAGGGTCATGGGCAGCAGCATGTTCGGGCGGTCAGGGTTGTACGAGCTGTCAACCGGCAAGGTTACCGCCAGCACATTGTCGCGGCGCTCAAGCTCCAGCTTGCTGTCCTTGATCGCTTCGCGCAGCTTAGGCTCGTATTCGTCCAGCCAGGCCTGGGTGGCCTTCTGGTCAATTTTCGGCACCACGGGGCCCTTGGCCTGCTTGTCATCGCCACCAAACGGCCACCACCAACGGCTGGCGCTCTCCGATTTGGCGTCAGCCTTGGCCACGTTTTCAGTGACGGCTGCCTTCACTTCCTGCTCGGCGACCTTGTCCGAACCGAAAGGCCACCAGTTGGAGCCACCTTCCTTGGAGCCGTCCGGGGAGTGGCTGGCGCAGCCGGTAACGGCGGTCAGGCACAGGGCGAGTGCTAAGGTTTTATGTGAAGACATCAGCGATACACCATGAAATAGAAAGATATTTTGCCTAGGCACTTCAGGCGTTGGCATTGAGGATAGTCAAAGGGGGTGGGCAATACCCGCATTACCCGATCAAAGGCAACTGGCAAGGACGCGTACCAACTTTTGCGCGCGTGGGTCCATCAGCACATAAGGGCCGAGGGTATTGACCACGAAACCGAAGGCCACATCGTGCTCCGGGTCGGCAAAACCGACCGAACCACCGGCACCGGGGTGGCCGAAGGCGCGGGCGCCGAGGCCAAAGGTGGCGTTGGCCACCTCGGGCTGGTCGAGCATGCAGCCCAGGCCAAAGCGGGTTTGGGTGAGCAAGGTACGGTCCTGACCCAGGCTGTGTTCACGGGTCAGTTCATCGAGCAGTTCAGATTCGAGCAGGCTGCCGTCAAGAAGCCCGGCATAGAAGCCCGCCAGGCTGCGTGCGTTGCCATGGCCATTGGCCGCTGGCTGTTGCATACGACGCCATTCAGGCTTGTTGGTACTGGTCAGGATCGCCGGCGGGTTGGTGAATGCACGGGTCGACAACGCCTCTGGCTCACGCATGGTTACCTGTAGCAAGCGCTGCGCTGCGGCATCCCCCGGGTTGCCTTTGCCACGGGCGATATGCGCCACGCGGTGGAACTCTTCGTCTGCCAGGCCAACGTGGAAATCCAACCCCAACGGGCGGGCGGTGCGGGCCACGATCGAGTCGCCAGGGCCACGGCCATCGGCGCGGCGAATCAGCTCGCCGATCAGCCAGCCGTAGGTGATGGCGGCATAGCCGTGTTCGGTGCCGGGTGTCCACCAAGGTGTCTCGGCCGCCAGGGCATCGACCATGGTCTGCCAGTCGTACAATGCCTCGGCCGGCAGCAGCTCGCGAATCGCCGGCAAGCCGGCACGGTGGCTGAGCAGTTGGCGCAAAGTGACCGACTGCTTACCGGCCTGGGCGAACTCGGGCCAGTAGTTGGTCACCGGGGCATCGAGGGCCAGCTTACCCTCGCCGACCAGTTGCAGGGCGGTGACGGCGGTGAACGTCTTGGTGCAGGAGAACAGGTTGGCGATGGTATCGCTGTGCCAAGCCTGCTGGCCGTCTTTGTCGGCACTGCCGGCCCACAGGTCAATAACGGTTTCGCCCCCCACCTGGATGCACAGTGCGGCACCACGCTCCTGGGGATCATCGAACAACGCGGCAAAGGCTTCGCGCACGGCTTCGAACTTCAGCTCATAGTGACCCTGGATCTGCACCCGCTGTACTCCGTACGACCATGTCCAAAAAAGGTGTGCATTGTTTCAGTAGTTGGGTGTTTTGCAAACTGGCTTGGGCCAAATGGTCGCGACGAACGGTAACTGGCGCTCAGGGCGCCGGTTTCTCCAGCAGCGCTCGCAATTGGCCCATGGCCTGCAGGTTGCTTTTGCGCACGGCGTCAACAAACCCTGGGTACGGCACATCGGTGATGGCCACCAGTCCAAGGTGACCGTTTTCGCCGTCAAGCAGGCGACCGCTGGCCGGCTGATCGAGGTACTGGAACCAGTGGGCGCCAACGATCATCGGTTGCGCCAGGGCGGCCTTGAGGAAGTTGCCGTAGGCCGGGCCGCGATCCTCTTCCCGCGCCAACTCCAGCGGCCCCGGCCAGAACGGCCCGCGATCGCGCGAGCCGAACTGGAACTCGGACACCAGCACCGGCTTGTCCAACTCGGCCAGGCGAGCGAAGTCGTAACCGTCCTGAGGCTTGAGGGTATAGAAATTGAAGCTGAGCACATCGCAGAACTCTGCACAGGCTTTGACCGCTTCTGGCGTGCTGATGGCATAGCGGCCACCCAACAGCAGGTGATTGGGCGCATGCCACTTCAACGAATCGGCAATGGTCTTGAAGTAGGTCTCGGCAAATACCTGTTGGAAATGCTGGTAATCACGTTCGATTTCCGGGTGCTCCGGGTTGGGCAACGGCGCCTCGAAGCCTGGATCTTCCATCAGTTCCCAGGCGGCCAGCTCGATGCCCCAGGCCTTGGACAGCCCTTCCTGGTTGCGATACTTGTCACGCAACTGCTTGAGGAATGCGCGCTTGGCCGGCACGTCGGTGGTCAAGCGCAAGGTGCCGTAGGCCAGGCCGTAACGGGCTTTGGGGTCGCTTCCGGGAGCAGCCCAGGCCAACTCGTTATCGGCGAAGTAACCGATCAGCCAGGGGTCGTCACGGTGATCGCGGGCGGCAATGGCCACTGCACGCTCGGTGGCCATGGCGAAACGCGGGTCAAACGGATCGGGCATGCTGCCCCACCAGTCCATGCCGGTACTGATGCTGGCGTAGTCGCCCACGATCGACAGCGGCACGGTGTATGGCAGGCGCCTGGCCTGACCAAGGGCAGGCTCGCTCCAGTTGCCGATGGTGTTGAAACCCCAGGCCTGCAGGCGGTCGAGCGCGTGCGTCTGCCAGCGGGCCGCATCCAGCACCAGCGGTGGGCAGTTGGCGGGCTGGCCCTCCACTGCGGGCGGGCAGGGTTTGCCATAGGTACGTTGAAGGTTGGCAGCATAGAAGTCGAACCAGCGCCCCTGTTTGAAATTGCGCCCTTGCGACGAGGCATTGCCATCGTCGTTATTGCCCTCGCCATAGAAAGCGGCCAGTGCATTGCCCTCAGCGGGCAGGGCCTTGAACATGCCTTCACGCCCAGCGACATAGGTACGCCCGCCGTCTGCCGCCACGGCGTTTACCCCCAGGGAATAGAAGGGGTGCCCTTCCGGCGTTACCAGGTACCAACGGCCATCACGCTTTTCGGTGCGGAAGAAGCCTTTGGCGGCGAACGCCGGCCCGGCCAACAGGCCGCCGTAAGGGTCCAGCTGCTGTTTGCCGCGCTCTGTCAGCCAGCCCTTGAGCTGTTGCTGTTCACGGGTATCGGCTGCCTTGAGCTGTTCGTCATTGGTAACCTTCTCAGGCCAGTTACCGCGCGTGGACTGGCCATAGGTATCGATCAGCTCATGGTAGGCAGCCTTGTAAGCCTGGTCGTCATCCTGAATGCCGACTCGCTCGATCAGCAGGTTTTGCGCGACCTTGGGGTTGGGAATGCTCAGGCTCACCGAGGCCACCTGCTTGAGGTCGACTGCCCCGGCGCTGCTGGTCAGCAGCAGGCGCTGCCCGCCATAGTTCCAGGGCATCGGCGGGCCGGCACGCATGCCCTGGTTCAACGGTGAACTGGCTGTCAGCGGCACCATCACGGTTTGCGCGGGGCCGGCCGGCAGGTCGATACGGCTGGTCAAGGTGCGGCCATCGCTGCCTTGCACCGTGACATCCACGGTCAGCGCCCAATCCATGGCACTTTGCAGGCGTAAGGTCAGGAACTGCCCGGCGGACCAGTCCCACGCCCCGCCTTGCGGGCTCAGGCGCAGCGTCGGCCGCTGGGCCGGGTTGAACACCACACGCCGCAACACTTCGCCCTCGGCCGTCTGCTCCGCGTTGTACTGCGGCATGCCGGCATCCTCGGTCACCACATTGACCACCGAGGCCGGGCGCACGAAGCTGAACAGCGTCTGCTGCCCGGCCAGCAAGGGCGAGCTGAACAACAGGGCGAAAACGGCGGGCAGGGTACGGCGGACCATAAGGCTGGGGCTCTCCTTCAGGGCCGTCATGGCCCAAGACTGAGTAATGGACAACGCGCCGGAGCAAGTGCTCCGGTGCTCAGGAAATCTCCCGCCGGAACGGCGGCAGCGCATTGAGAATAGCCTTGCCGTAACGCTGGGTGACCAGACGCCGATCGAGCAAGGTGATGACGCCGCGATCCTGCTCGGTACGCAGCAGGCGGCCACAGGCCTGGATCAACTTGAGCGAGGCGTCCGGCACGGCAATTTCCATGAACGGGTTGCCGCCGCGGGCCTCGATCCACTCCGACAAGGCAGCCTCCACCGGGTCGTCGGGCACGGAGAAGGGAATTTTGGCGATGACCACGTGCTCGCAGTACGCACCCGGCAGGTCGACACCTTCGGCAAAGCTGGCCAGGCCGAACAACACGCTGTGCTGGCCATCGTCGACCCGTGCCTTGTGCTTGTTCAGGGTTTCCTGCTTGGACAGGTTGCCCTGGATCAGCACCAGCTTACGCCAGTCGCGGTCCAGGCCGTCGAACACATCCTGCATCTGCTTGCGTGACGAGAACAGCACCAGCGCGCCACGGGCATCTTCGACGATGTTCGGCAGTTCGCGGATGATCGCCGCCGTGTGCGCCGCCGCATCGCGTGGGTCGGCCTGCAAGTCCGGGACCCGCAACAGGCCGGCATCGCCATGCACGAACGGGCTGGGGACCACACAGGTGACGGCATCGCGCGGCAAGCCCGAGCGCATGCGGAAGCGATCGAATTTGCCGAGCGCAGTCAACGTCGCCGACGTTACCAAGGCGCCATGGGCAACGCTCCACAGGCTGCGGCGGAGCATTTCGGCAGCAAGAATGGGGCTGGCGTTGACTTCGATGTCGAACATCGCACCGCTTTCGGCCAACGTCAGCCAACGGGCCATGGGCGGGCTGTCTTCCGGGTCTTCGGCGGTAAAGGCCGTCCACAGTTCCCAGTTGCCCTGGGCACGGGTGACCAGGCTGCCGAACAGCGGATACCATTCTTCGGCCTGGTGGCTGGCAATGCCGATGCTCACCTCACCGTCCATCCCTTCCTTGAGCAGGTCGGCCAGGCGGGTGAACAGGTCGTTCAGACGGGCGAAGCCCTTCTTCAACTCGATGCCCACCTCGCGAATCTGTTCTGGCACCACCCCACCCTCAAAACGGTAGCGCGGGCGCTCACGGCCTTCGGTGTCCTCGCTGGGGCGGAAGTCGGCCACCTGTTCGCACAGCGTGAACATGAACTGTTGTTGGGTGCGCACTTCCCGCGCCAGCTCCGGCACCTGCTCGATGTATTTGCCCAGGTCACCGGGCAGCGGGTGCTGGGCCAGAAGCTTGGTCAGGTTCTTGGCCGTCTGCTCAAGCCAGTCGCCCGTGGAACGCAGCCGCGAATAATGGGCGAAGTGGCCGATGGCCTTGTCTGGCAGGTGGTGGCCTTCGTCGAACACGTACATGGTATCGCGCGGGTCGGGCAATACCGCACCGCCGCCCAGGGCCAGGTCGGCCAGGACCATGTCGTGGTTGGTGACGATCACGTCGACCTTGCCCATGCCTTCGCGGGCCTTGTAGAACACGCACTGCTGGAAGTTCGGGCAATGACGGCCCGTGCACTGGCTGTGGTCGGTGGTCAGGCGTGCCCAGTCCTGGTCTTCCAGGGCCTCGGGCCAACTGTCACGGTCACCGTCCCAGCGGTTGCCGGCGAGCTTCTCGATCATGCTGTTGAATAGCTTCTGGCTGCGTTCGTCGACTTCGATACGGAAGCCTTCTTCTTCGAACAACTGGGCGGTGGCCGACTGGGCATGGCCTTCCTGCAGCAGGATGTCGAGCTTGGACAGGCACAGGTAGCGGCCACGGCCCTTGGCCAGGGCAAAGCTGAAGTTGAGCCCGCTATTGCGCATCAGGTCGGGCAGGTCCTTGAAGACGATCTGCTCCTGCAGGGCCACGGTGGCAGTGGCTATCACCAGGCGCTTGCCGGCGGCCTTGGCGGCCGGAATGGCGGCCAGGCTGTAGGCCACGGTCTTGCCGGTACCGGTGCCCGCTTCCACGGCCACCACGGCAGGCTCACCGGCACGCCGGCCTTCATCGTCGCAGGCAATGTCGCCAAGCACCTTGGCCACTTCGGCGATCATCAGACGCTGGCCGTAGCGCGGCTTGAGGCTCTTGGCTTCGAGAAAACGCGAATAGGCGCCCTGAATAGTGGCTTTGAGTTCGTTGCTGATCATGGTCTGCAGGCGCCCGGAGGGCTGGATATATTTTCAGTGTTTCACACGGGGCGGCTATCATACCCCGCTATTGCCCTTTGTGCCGCATGGAGATCCGGATGCTCGCCTTTGCCCTGCCCTACACACTGCATGTTCTAGCCGCCCTGGTAT
Organism: Pseudomonas sp. NBRC 111132; assembly: GCF_001320565.1. Classification (NCBI taxonomy): domain Bacteria; kingdom Pseudomonadati; phylum Pseudomonadota; class Gammaproteobacteria; order Pseudomonadales; family Pseudomonadaceae; genus Pseudomonas; species Pseudomonas sp. NBRC 111132. The sequence goes on along the minus strand of NZ_BCBI01000001.1, from coordinate 250,879 downwards.
GGGTCGGCGGCATGTTCTTCGCTTGGCTGGTGCTACGCCCGGCAACGGTTGCAGCCCTTGAAGGGCCTGCCCGCCTGCGCTTGTGGGTGGAAGTTTTCCGACGTTTCTTCGGCTGGGTCTGGCTGGCGGTGGCAATCTTGGCGATAAGTGGTATCGGCATGTTGCACATGCGCTTCAGCGGTTTCGAGACCGCGCCTAAGTACGTGCAGGTGATGATCGGTGGCGGGATCGCCATGTTTGCCCTGTTCATGCGCATTCAGGCGTTGCTGCTGCCGGAACTGAAGGCGGCGGTGCTGGCCGAAGATTGGCCAACGGGTGCGACGGTGCTGGGGCGGATTCGGCGGATGGTGGGTATCAACTTGCTGCTGGGCCTGGCCGTGGTGGCTGTGGCCAGTTCGCACCTGATGATCTGACAGGTTTCACGCGGTCCCTGCAGGAGCGGCCCATCACGACACAAGGCCACTTCTACAGGGGACAGCGAGGCTCAAAGGGGCTGCAGAATCAGCTCACCCGCAGCACCCGCCAGGCCGGGCTGGCCCGGCTGGCCCGGTCGCCCATTGGCCCCAGCATCGGTGCTGTACACCAGGCACCCTTTGCTCGCCCCACCTTTACCGGCCTTGCCTGCCGCCCCTGGCTTACCCGGTGCACCGCCATCCAGTCGCACGACAATGCGCTCTTGCGGGAAGCCCTGCGGCACGCTCAGGCGAATACGCCCACCCGGCGCACCATCATGCCCGTTGCCACCATCATCACCATTGGCACCCCGGCTGGCCTGGCCCCAGGTGCAGCCACCGGCCTGGCCGTTGGCACCATCCAGGCCCACATAGCCCGGCGCACCAGCACCGCCACGGGCATCGATCGCTACTCGCTCGGCATCCAGCTCAGCCAGTTTCAGGTCCAGGCTACGGCCTGAACGGGCTGCACGCTGGTAACTGCCCGCTGCCCCCGGTGCACTGAATTCACTGCCTTCGCCCAACCGCGCGCTGCGCGCTTCTATCAGCAACGGGTTATCGGAAGGTGCAATGGCGATACGCGCATCACGCCCCAGTTCAAGTTGGTCGACCTTCAGTTCCGCGAGCGAGGCAGGCAACAGCAGGGTCGCCGCATCAGCGACACGCAGGTGCGTGAGGTGCACACTGGCTGACTTATCGGGCAGGCGCAGCATGGAATTGGCAGCGACTTCCAGGCTTTCGGCCTGGGCAAGGGGAGCGGCCAACATGGCCAGCAACATCAGATTACGCATTACGCGGCGCCTCCTGCGCACGGGGAATGGACATGACATGGAAGATACCCGTCAGCAGGATCTGCAACCGGTCGAACCAGCGGTGGCTGCGCCCACGCAGGCTGCCATTGAAGAACAGCACTTCGAGCAGGTGCAGGCCGAACAGGAAAATACCAGCGGCATTGATCAGCAGATTGAAGGGCAAGGGTTGTGGCATCAGCTGATTGAACAACACCACACCCCAGAAAGCGACCGTCAGGACCTTGCCCAGGCCCAGGATGAACTTCATACCCCGCCCCTATCGATTGTTGTTATGTCGAGACGCCCCGATCGAGCGGGCCGTGCGCGCCACATTAACTGCAATGCCAAGGCAGGCGCCAGCACCACTCAGTTGAGGTGCAGCTCCACCCGTCGGTTGCGCGCGCGGCCCTCCTCGGTTTCGTTGTCGGTGACCGGCTCGCTTTCGCCACGGCCCTGGCTGGTGACCTTGCCCGCCTCCAGGCCCTGGCCAATCAGGTACTCGGCCACGCTGCTGGCGCGGCGTTCGGAGAGCGCCTGGTTGTAACTGTCGGAGCCCACATTGTCGGTGTGCCCGATCACACGGACCTTGGCCACGGTTGGTGAATCGAGTTTCGCCACCAGGCCTTGCAGGCGTTGCTGGGCCGCCGGCGTCAGGTCGGCGGAATCGAAGGCGAACATCACCGCGCCGTTGTCATCGAGGATGATCACCTCGGGCGAGGGTTCGGCCGCAGTGGCCGGCGGCGCGGCAGGGTACTCCTTCAACGGGCAGCCCATGTGGTCGACCGCCGTATTGGCCGGGGTATCAGGGCAATGGTCGCGGCGATCGAAAATACCGTCGCCGTCTTCGTCACCGTCCTGGGCATAGCAAATCAGCCCTCCGGCGATGGCGCCCAGGGCACCGCCACCGGCGGCCCAGGTAGAACTTTCGATGGCACCCAGGCCACCACCGACCAAGCCGCCCAGCAGGCTGCAGATGGGCCAGGTCCTTTGGTTGAGTGGCGCGCTGCCATCGCTGTGCGTGGCGCAGCCCGCAAGCAGGCTGGCAGCCACCAACAGCGGCAATGCCGCCTTCGACGTCACACTCATGCTGAATGCTCCTGTGTCATTGGCCACGAACGGCTGACCGGCATGAAGACGCGCCCGTGCCACTGCTCAAGGCACGGGCGCACGCCGCTTCACCGCTGGATCTTGATCTCGGTACGACGGTTCATGGCACGCCCTTCGGCCGTGGCATTGTCAGCTACCGGTTGGGTTTCACCGGCACCGACCACCGAAACGAAGCTGCTGCGCGGTACACCGCTCTCGACCAGGTAATCGGTCACCGAGTGGGCGCGACGCTCAGACAGTTTCTGGTTGTAGCTGTCGGAGCCGACACTGTCGGTATGGCCGCTGACGCTCAGCCGGGCAGATGGCGCTTCCTGCTTCAGGCGCGTGGCAATGGTATTGAGGCGCTCTTTGTCGCTGGAGGTCAGACGCGCAGAATCGAACTCGAAGTGCACATCGCGGATGACGATGACTTCTTCCTTCTGCACCACCACTTCCTCGACCACCGCTGCCGGCTCTGGCGGGCATCCGTTGGCATCGACCTGCACGCCACGCGGGGTGCCTGGGCACTTGTCACGGCTGTCCGGCACGCCGTCGCCATCCTCGTCGCCATCGCCATGGGCCCAGCAATAGCCCGCCGCCAGGCCACCGCCCAGCAACGCGCCCCAGCCAGCCCAGCTGGAACTCTCGATGGCGCCCAGGGCGGCGCCGCCTACACCCCCGACGGCGGCACACTTCGGCCAGTCGGTTTTTTGCAAACCTGCACAACCAGTCAACACACTGGTGAGCAGTACCAGGGGTAACGCTGTGCGTACTATGCTCATTTCATTGCTTCTCCTAGGGGGAATCGGCATAAGGCCGATCTCTGGGAGTAAAGACCGCCCATTCCATCCCTGCCAGCAATAAGCCACGACGTAGGCACATGCCTCTTTGCCCGCACGCTGCGGCCCGCTAGTCTTGGACGACTTGAACGAGGATTGGCAATGACCGACGGTTTTTCCCAACGCACCCCACAGCAGGCTTTGGCAGCCCTGCTGGAGCGCTTCACCCCACAACGCCTGCTGCTGGTGGGCACGCGCTTTCCGGCGCTGGACGCCTTCGCCCAAGCGCACCCGCAGGTGACTATCGCCACCGCAGCCCCGGGCCCGCTGCCGGCCGAACTGGCCGCCCAGCGCTTTGACCTGGCGGTACTGGTGGACTGCCTGGAACACCTGCCCAAACGCACCGGCCTGGAGCTGCTCGGCGGCATTCGCAACCTCAATGCCAGCCGGGTTGCCGTACTGGCCGACCTGGCCGCCTGCGGCTGGCAGGACATCGACTTTTTCGCCCTGGCCCTGTCAGCCAGCGAGAAATTCTGCCGTGACCAACAGGTTTTGAGCCTGTTCACCTATGATCTACATGACTACAAGCAGGTCCCGGACTGGCTCAACGCCAGGTTCTGGGCCAACCCTGAAAACTTCGGCAAGTACTGGTGGTGATGATGAGTGTCTCGGTCTGCCCTTGTGGCAGTGGCAACCTGCTTGACGCCTGCTGCGGGCATTACCATGCCGGCACCCCGGCACCGGATGCCCAGGCACTGATGCGCTCACGCTACAGTGCCTACGTGCTGGGCCTGGTCGACTACTTGGTGGCCACGACCCTGCCGGCCCAGCAGGCCGACCTGGACCGCGCCGCCATGGCAGCCTGGAGCGCCCAAAGCACCTGGCTGGGCCTGGAGGTAGAGAGCGCCGAAGTGCTGGGCGGCCAGCCGGAACACGGCTTTGTCACCTTCACCGCACGCTGGCACGACCAGGACGGTGATCACCAGCACCGCGAGCGTTCGGCGTTCGTACAGCATGCCGGGCGCTGGTACTTCATCGACCCCACGGTCGGGCTGAAGGCCGGGCGCAACGACCCCTGCCCCTGCGCCAGCGGGCAGAAGTTCAAGAAGTGCTGCGCCAGTTACGTGGGGAGCTGAACATGATCGACCGCGCCCGTCTGCTGTTGCTCGGTACGCTGATGGCATTGCTGACGGGCTGCGCCAGTTGGGGTGGCGACGACTGGCGCGAACCCGAAGTGCACCTGGTCGAGGTCGAAACGGTCAAGGCCAGGCTGCTGGAGCAGGAGTTCGTGTTGCACCTGCGGGTCGACAACCCTAATGACAGCCGCCTGTTCATCCGCAACCTGTCGTATGCCGTTCGCCTCAACGACCTGCTGCTGGTGCAGGATGAAACCAGCGTATGGCGCAGCGTGGGCGGGCACGCCCAGCGCACCTTCAAGATCACCGCGCGAACCAACCTGTGGCAGCACCTCAAGCCACTGGCCAAGCTGCTACGCAGCAAGCAGCCGCTGCATTACACCCTGCAGGGCGAACTGGCGACCGGGCTGCTCATCCATCGAGACCTGCACTTATCGCGCAGTGGTGAGATAATCCCCGGCGATCACATCCCGGAGTAACCCTGCAATGTCCCAACAACCCCACGTTCATGGCCCTGACTGCAACCACGACCATGATCACCACCACGATCACGGCCATGTGCACGGCCCGCACTGCAACCACGGCCACCAGGAGCCGGTACGCAACGCCCTGAAGGACGTTGGCCGTAACGACCCCTGCCCGTGCGGCAGCGAAAAGAAGTTCAAGAAGTGCCACGGCGCCTGATCTGACCTGCCCCCTGCTGTGGGCTTGTGCCTACGCGGCTTTGCGTCGGTTCGTCCCCAGCAGGTCCTGGTACCACAGGCCGGCGTCATAGGCGATGGTCACCAAGGTGGTTGCGGCATAGCGCGGGTGCTGGGCCATACGTTGGGCAACCGCAAGGCAGGCTGCGGCGGTATTGCCGACGAAAATGCCACTTTGCATGTAGAACCAGCGCTGCGCGGCCAGCATTTCGGCATGTTGCACCTGAGCCCGTTCGTCCACCAGCGACCAGTCCATGAACGGCGGGCAAACGCCCACCGCCATGCCTTCAAAGCGATGATCGGCGAACACCCCAGCCCGCGAGTCACAGCCGCTGGGGTCGACCAGCACTGTCGACACCTCGAAGCCATGGTCCTTCAGCCCCAGGGTAATACCCGTGAAGCTGGCGCCAGTGCCTGCGCAGCCGACAAACAGGATCTCCCGCCCGGCCCCAGCATTGGTCAGTTGCACGGCCAGCTCGCTGGCTGTCTGGTAGCGATGCGCCTCGACACCCACCGGGTTGTTGAATTGATCGGTATAAAAGTATGACTTGCCCAGCGCGGCCTGGTTTTCCAGGTGATGCATCACCACATCCTTGGGTGTGGCACCGGCCATCAGCATTTCCTTGCCAATCAGCCGTGCACCGAAGCACTCCAGCAGGTCCCGCTTGGTCTGGCTGAAACTCAACCCAACTGCCAGCTCAACGGCGACTTGGTGCTTGTGGCAAGCCGCCAGCAAGCCAAAACCGAAACTGCCGCCGGTTTTTTCGATGACGGTTGTCACACCGGGAATGATATTGCCATTGCGCACGGCATGCTCGACGATGCGCCGGGCCGCACGGTATTTGTGGCTACCGCCCGGGTTGTTCATTTCCAACTTGGTGTAGATGCGTTCGCTGACACTGATGAGCTCGCTCATTTGCGGCTACCTTCCATTGAAGTATGCAAGCAGGCCTTGTTCTGCAGCAGGCCGGCAGTGGCGACCAGCAGCCCGATGCACAGGACCATGCAGATGGCATTGGTGCCGTCCCAGCCAACCGAACTCAGCAACAGCGAAGGGCTGAATGCGCCGAGGGTGGCGAAAATGGCAATCGCCAGGTCGTTCTTGCCCTGCATCTGCATCGCCGCCGGGCTGTTTTGCAGCGACTGGGCGAGCAAGGCACCGCCGCCTACATACGTCAGGTTCCAGCCCAGCCCGAGGGCAATCAGCGCCAGGGTCATCATGGCGTAGCTGTGCGACCAGATATTCATCGCCGAACAGCCGATCAACAGGGCCAGGCCCGCGCAAATGGTGGTCCTGATACCCAGCCGCTGGATGATGGCGCCGGTGAAGAACGACGGGGCGAACATGGCAATCACATGCCACTGGATCGCCAGGCGCACGTCAGAGAAGTCCTCATGCATGTGCTTCATGTGCATCGAGGCCTGGATCATCAGCAGGTTCATGATCCCGTAGCCCAGCGCGGCAACCGCCATGGCCACCATCACGCTTGGGCTCGCAGGCTCAGTGCGGGCGCTAGACGACTTGGCTGCGTTGTTGACCGCACGGGCCACCCCTGCATCGTTGGGCAGGCACAGGGCGATCAGCAGTGACAGCAACGCCAGGCCGACAAACGCGGCATAACACAGCGAAAACAGTGGGTAACCGCCCACATCCCGCAGCCACTCGGTGAGCGTCGGCCCGACGACAGCAGCAATGACGCCCCCTGCCACGACCAGCGAAAGGGCTTTGGGCTTCAGGGCCTGGGAAAGATTATCGGTGGCCGCGAACCGGTTGAAGTTGGCGAACGCGATATACACACCCAACGCAGAATGGCTGAGTACCAGGGTTGGAAAATGCTGGTGCTCCACCGCCAGGAAGCCGCTTACACCCGACAACGCCAAGGGGATCGCCCCCAGCATGAAGGCCTTTTTGCGGCCAATGCGGCCCATCAACCTGGAGACCGGATAGGTTGCCAACATCAGGCACAGGAACTGGAACCCGTACGGCACCGTGGACCACGCAGCGTCAGGCGCCAGCGCCGCGCCAACGATGGCGGCCATGGTCACCGACATGACAGCAGTCGTCAGGTTGATCGACTGTGCGGTGAAATACAGGTACGTGCGCCGCGGTAGCGTGCTGTTCATAGGGCGTGCTCGTGATAGGTGGACAGGTCGATTTCGGCCTCGGGGAACACGCAGATCAGCCGTTCCTTGCCTTTACCCAGGCGTTTGCGCCTGACGCTCAGGTGCCCGATGCGCCGAGGTGAATCGAGGTGTGTGCCACCACACGGGATCTCGATGCCGTTGTAGGTCCACAAGCGCGCGTCTTCCAGCCCATCGACCGCGTAGTGCTCGATGGGCGCTTCGCAGCCGATCAGTTCATTGGCCCGCCGTTCTATTTCAACCACGTCTTCGGCGGTGAAGGCGTCCTCGACCAGGAAATCGAAACGTGCCGAGTCCTCTTTGATGTGACAGCCGATGGTCCATTGCTTCAACTCTTCTCGCAGCCCGATGGCGGCGGCATACAAGAAGTGGCTGGCACTGTGAGACAGCGTCAGCCGTTCGCGCCGTTCAATATCGATGGTGACGCGGGCCGGCATACCTGCGGTGACTTCATCGAGCAAGTGCAGGTCATCGGGGTGCAGGCTGTGAATAATGATGCCGCCCAGCTTTCCGCCTTTGAAACCTTCAAGGCGAATGGGGCTACCGTAAAGTTTTTTAACCCAGATGAAGCGTACGGTACCGATGGGAAGTTCAATGGTACCCATGTCTGCCTCCTGGCCACCGCCTTCCGGGTAGGCCACGGTACTTTGCAACTCGATACCGTCACTGTGCACCCGCGTTACTTGCGTGTTTGCACCGGCCTGGTATTGGTCTTTGTAATACAATTTCTCGGTGTTGCGTAAAACTTCATAGTTGAGAGCATTCATGGTTCAAGTACCACCTGCAATGATGTTTTTATCTGTACCCGAGCAGCGGCGGGGACATCTTTGGTAATAATGCAACCCGGCCCGATAAACGCGCCGTCGCCGACGTGGATAGCACCCAGCACACTGGCGAAAGCGCCGATCTGTACCCGGTTGCCAAGGGTCGGGTGCCGGGCGCTGGAAGGGTTGTCACTGATGCCTCGGGCGCCCAGGGTGACGCCGCCGAGCACGTAGCAATCGTCACCAATGGTCGAGGTCTCACCAATGACGGTGCCCATGCCGTGATCGATGATGAAGCGCGCACCGATGCGGCTGCGGAAATGGATCTCCGCCCCCGAGAGCATCTTTCCGCGCCTGGAGATCATGGCAGCCAGGCATTGGCCGCCGGCGCCGTAGGTGGAGGCCGTATTACGGTAGATCCAATGGGCAAGTCGATAGTGCAAAACCGCCGAGTAAGAGGTGTAGGTTTTTGCAATGAATACCAGGTCACGGCCAGCCGCCGGATCTTTCTGGGCAAAGGCCTGCAAGTCGGCATGGGCCTGTTCAGAAACACTTTCAATAACCAATGTTTCTTTCAGCGCCTCGAACTCGTCGATTGAACAGCACTCCAACAACGCCGAGGTCACAAGGTTTTTTACAACTTTGAATGACGCCAGTTCATCAGGCACAGGGAGCCTGGCAATCACGGCTGATTGCATGTCCATAGTATGCATGGGCTTGATATCCAGTTGTCTGGTGTGCACAGACGCTAAAAGTGCTGCCTTTGCTGGCAGCCGAAAGTTCCGACAAGGGGATAGTGGCATGTACTGGCCATTTGCAAACGAACAGTCGACAAGCATTTCCGTTAACTGTTAGGCTTTTTTTTCTAACGGTTTCGGACCTGCCATGAACCCCAGCAGCCTTCATCACCTGTTGAAACAACGCCTGGATGCCGGCGAGTGGTTGCCAGGGCAACGCATGCCCTCCATCCGCAAGCTGACGGCTGCGGTCGACTTCAGTTACCACGACGTCGTATCGGCCTATGCCCAGCTGGTCAGCGAAGGTGTGTTGACGGCCTCACCCGGCCGTGGCTACTTCGTCGCAAACCGGGCCCGGCAAGCGAGCGTTATCCACGAACCCGAGTGCATGGCCGGTGATCCGCTGTTCCGGCTGCTGCAGGGCGGCCAGCATTACACCAAGCTGGGCAGCGGCTGGCTGCCCCCTGCATGGCGAGACACCGAGCTGCTGGCCAAGGCCATTCGGCGCACGGCGCGGCTGGAGCAAAGCTCACTGGCAGAGTACGGCGACATCCAGGGCTACCTGCCCATGCGCAAGCAGTTGTGCGTGCACATGAAGCGGCTGACCCGTGTCGAAGCCCGCCCCAACCAGTTGCTGACCACGCTGGGTGCCACGCAAGGCCTGGACCTGGTCGCACGGTTGTTGATCAAACCAGGCGACCACGTTTTCGTCGACGAACCCGGCAACGGCAACCTGATCAAGCTGATCCAGCTGGCGGGCGGGCACGTGGTCGGCATTCGGCGAACCCAGGACGGGCCGGACGTGGAAGAAATGAGAAGCTACCTGGCCACGCACAAGGTCAAGGCGTTCTTTTGCAACAGCACGTTCCACAACCCGACCGGTAGCAACATCAGCCCCCATAACGCCTTCAGCGTCCTGCGCCTGGCGGTGGAGCACGAGTTTTTCGTGGTCGAGGATGATGTGTATGGCGACTTCAGCCCTGCCGTGCGCCAGACCTTTGCCGAGCTGGACAACCTTGACCGGGTTATTTACGTCGGTAGCTTCTCCAAATGCCTGTCGGCATCACTGCGTGTGGGTTTCATTGCCTGCTCGCAAGACCTGATCGAACCACTGACACGCCTGAAACTGCTGACCTGCGTCGCCGTGCCGGCGTTTTGCGAACGCTTCGTCAACACCATATTGTCTGACGGCACCTATGCCCGACACATGAAGGACGTGCAGCAGCGCCTGATCCGTCAGCAAGTGCAGACCCAACGCTTGTTGCTCGAGCGCGGCTGGCAGTTCGATATTGCGCCGCAAGGCGGCATGTTCCTCTGGGTCTACCACCCGGGCCTGCCAAACCTGCAACCTTTCATGCGCAAACTGGAACAACACAAGATCTTGTTGATGCCCGGTTCAGCATTTGCGGTCAGCCGTGACTACCAACGCTACGCGCGTATCAATTGCACGCATTTTTCCGACACCTTGGCTGACCACTTCGACGTTTGACCCGGCGTAATCAAATAAACCGACCTGGGACCTTGCACGGCGCCTGCGCGCTTACTACCTTAGCGCCTTTCCAAACCAGCCTCGCCTTGCAGGAGCCCTTGTCATGGCAGCCCCCGCCTTTCCTCCCTTCCGCCTGCGGTTCACCACCGCTGCCACGCTGCTCGGCATGCTCGGGCTGGCCGGCTGCCAGACGGGCGGCTACCAGGACAGCGTGCCACCGACCAGTGGCGTGCAGCCACTCAAAGGCCTGGCGCAGAATGTTTCGGTACGGCGCAATGCCATGGGCGCGCCGCTGATCGAAAGCAGCAGCTTCCATGATGCGCTGTTCAGCCTGGGCTATGTGCACGCCGGCGACCGCATCGAACAGATGGTCGCCATGCGCCTGCTCGCCCAGGGCCGCCTGGCCGAACTGGCCGGCAGCGAAGCGCTGGATATCGACCGCCTGATGCGCGCCGCCAACCTCAAGCAGAGCGCGGCCCAGCAATACGCCGACGCATCACCACGGCTCAAGCGCTTCTTCGAAGTGTATGCGCGCGGGGTAAACGCCTACCTGTTCCGCTATCGCGACAAGCTGCCGGCCGCCCTGGCCAGCAGCGGCTATCGCCCCGAATACTGGAAGCCCGAAGACTCGGCGCTGATCTTTTGCCTATATGCCTTCAGCCAGTCGGTGAACCTGCAGGAAGAACTCAGCGCCCTGACCCTGGCGCAGAAAGCCGGCAGCGACAAGCTGGCCTGGCTGCTGCCTGGGGCCCCCGACGAGCCGTTGGCCGAAAGCGAAGTGGACAAGCTCAAGGGCCTGAACCTGGCCAGCCAGTTGCCGGGGCTGCCAGCCCTGGCGGCTGCCAGCCAGAAGCTGGCCGACCTTGACCTGCTCGGCAGCCCGGGTTCGGCCAACCTGGCCCTGGCCCCGCAGCGCAGCCGCAGCGGCAAGAGCCTGCTGGCCAGCGACAGCCGTGCCGCCTGGGCCCTGAGCCCGGTACAAATCAACACCAGCAAGTACCAGGTTGCCGGCCTGTCGTTGCCTGGCTTGCCGATCGTGCTGGCCGGCTATAACGGCAAGCTGGCCTGGAGCAGCAGCGCGGTAATGGCCGACAACCAGGACCTGTTCATCGAGCAGCTGCGCCGCCAGGGCAGCCAGCTGAGCTACCTGGCCGACGGCAAATGGCTGCCAGCTCGCGCCCGTAGCGAAACCTTCTTTGTGCGTGGCCAACGCCCCCTGCGCGAAGTGATGTATGACACCCGCCACGGCACCTTGCTGGCCCAGCCAGACAACGCCAGCCTTGGCTTGGCGCTGAACCTGCCACAGTTCAAGGGTGACCGCAGCCTGGATGCACTGTTCGACCTGACCCGGGCCAAGAACGTGGAACGGGCCTTCGACAGCACCCGTGAAGTCACTGCTGCTGCCCTCAACTTCGTGTTCGCCGAACCTGAGCACATCGGCTGGCAAGTCAGTGGCCGCTACCCCAACCGCCGCGAAGGCCAGGGCTTGTTACCTTCGCCGGGCTGGGATGGGCGTTACGACTGGGACGGCTATGCCGACCCGATGCTGCACCCGTATGACCAGGACCCACCTGCAGGCTGGATCGGCCACGCCAACCAGCGCAGCCTGCCGCGCGGCTATGGGATGCAGCTGTCCAGCACCTGGTATTACCCCGAACGCGCCGAACGCCTGGCCCAGCTTGCCGGCAACGGGCGCCACGACAGCCGCAGCCTGATGGCCCTGCAGAACGATCAGGTGACCTTGCTGGCCGACAAGCTCAAGCAGATGTTCGACGCCCCTGGCATGGCCCAGCCGCTTAAGCAGGCGATCGACGCCCTACCGGCAGCCCAGCGTGACAAGGCCCGGGACACGCTGGCCCGCCTGAAGGCCTTCGATGGCCGCTTGAGCCCGGTGTCGGCGGATGCCGCACTGTACGAATTGTTCTTGCAGGAGGTCGCGCGGCAGACCTTCCTCGATGACCTGGGCCCGGAGTCTGGCCCAGCCTGGCAGGCGTTCGTCAGCAATGCGCGCTTGTCGTTCTCGGCGCAGGCCGATCACCTGCTGGGCCGCGACGACAGCCCGTTCTGGGATGACCGCAATACTCCGCAAAAAGAAGACAAGCCCGCCATCCTCGCCCGCAGCCTGGCCAGTGCGATGGATACCGGAATCGCGCAACTGGGCGCCGACCGCCGCGCCTGGCAATGGGGCAAGCTGCACCAATACCGCTGGCCGGCACCGGCCTACCATGGCCTGGGCGATGCCATCAGCCGTTCGCCCCTGGCCGCTGGCGGCGACTTTTCCACCCTGGCCCTGACGCCATACGCCTGGGGCAGCGACTTCGCCACCCGCCTGCCAGCCTCGGCGCGGATGATCGTCGATTTCGGCCAGGCCGAACCGTTGCAGGTGCTGACCAGCAGCGGCCAGTCAGGCAACCCGGCCAGCGCACATTACAGCGACGGGCTGGATGCCTGGTTCAAAGGGCGCTTCATGAGCCTGCCGCTGCAGCAGCAGAACTTCGGGCGGGCGTATGGCAACCAGCGCCTGACCTTGGTGCCGGGTCGGTAAGGCATTGATCAAATGATGGGCGGGTGCGGGTACCGAGCGCTGCCAGTTTTCCGCCCAACACCCGCCCCCAACCCGTCCGAACTTCCCCCCATCACCACCGCTCCTAACTGGTAACCCAACCAGTGCACATAGCCCATGGACCTTGTCATCGCCCGCCCCGAAGGCCTGTACTGCCCGCCCGGCGATTTCTACATCGACCCTTGGCGGCCCGTGGACCGAGCCGTGATCACCCATGGCCACGGTGACCATGCGCGCACCGGTAATGGCCATTATCTGACCGCCAGCCCTGGTGCCGGTATTCTGCGCAGTCGTCTGGGCCTGGATATCGATTTGCAGACACTGCCCTACGGCGAACGCCTGCTGCACCACGGGGTAACCCTGAGCCTGCACCCGGCCGGGCACGTGCTGGGGTCGGCACAGGTGCGCCTGGAGTATCAGGGTGAAGTCTGGGTTGCATCCGGTGACTACAAGGTAGAGCCCGACGGCACCTGCACCCCGTTCGAACCGGTGGCGTGCCACACCTTCATCACCGAATCGACCTTCGGTCTGCCGATCTACCGCTGGCCCAGGCAAAGCGAAATCTTTGCAGGCATCAATGCCTGGTGGCTGGCCAATCGCGAACAGGGCAAGGCCAGCGTGCTGTTCTGCTATGCCTTCGGCAAGGCCCAGCGGATTCTCCATGGGCTGAATGCCAGCATCGGCCCGATTCTTGTGCATGGCGCCATCGAGCCGCTCAACCGGGTATACCGGGACGCCGGTGTCCACCTGCCGGAAACGCGCTATGCAGGCGATATCCCACGCAACGACCCACTGCTGCGCCAGGCACTGGTGCTGGCCCCGCCGTCAGCCAGCGGCAGCAGCTGGATGCGCCGTTTCGGCGTTTACAGCGACGCCTTCGCCAGCGGCTGGATGCTGCTACGCGGTACCCGCAGGCGGCGCGGCGTGGACCGGGGTTTCGTGCTGTCCGACCACGCCGACTGGCCCGGCCTGCTCTGGGCCATTGGCCAGACCGGCGCCGAGCGGGTGATGGTCACCCACGGCTCGGTCAACGTCCTGGTGCGCTACCTCAACGAACAAGGCCTGGATGCCCGCGCCTTCGTCACCGAGTATGGCGACGAGGACGACGTGCCGAACACCGGGCCTTCGCCATGAAAGCCTTTGCCATGTTGTACCTGCGCCTGGACGCGACTACCTCCAGCAACGCCAAGCTTGAGGCACTGCGCGACTACTTCGGCACAGCCCCCGCTAACGACGCCGCCTGGGCAGTGTACTTTCTGGCCGGGGGGCGCCCACGTCAGCTGGTGCCTACCCGCCTTTTGCGTGAAATGGCCACGGCCCTGGCCTGCCTGCCGGACTGGCTGTTCGAAGAAAGCTATCAGGCGGTGGGCGACTTGGCCGAGACCATTTCGCTGCTGTTACCGCAGCACATCGATGGCAGCGAGGAAGGCCTGGCCACTTGGGTAGAGCAGCACTTGCTGCCCCTGCGCGGGCTGCCACCCGAGCATATCCGGCAGCGCTTGCCGGCGCTCTGGGCGAAGCTGGATCGCCCCAGCCTGATGGTGTGCCTGAAGCTGATCACCGGGAGTTTTCGCGTGGGCGTGTCGAAGCTGCTGGTCACCCGCGCCATGGCGCAACTGGCCGGGCTGGACGCCAAACGCGTAGCCCAGCGCCTGGTCGGTTACACCGACATCAGCCATCGCCCCACGGCGGCCGACTACCAGCAACTGATCGCTCCAGAGACCGCCGATGAGCACAGCCAGCGTGGTGGGCAACCCTACCCCTTCTTCCTGGCCCACCCGCTGCAAGCCTCCACCGACCAGTTCGATACCCTGCTCGGCCCCCCAAGCGACTGGCAAATCGAGTGGAAGTGGGACGGCATTCGCGCTCAGGTGGTCAAGCGCGAGGGCCAGTTGTGGGTCTGGTCGCGCGGTGAGGAACTGGTTACCGAGCGGTTCCCAGAACTGCACAGCCTGGCGCAGACATTGCCCGATGGCGTTGTGCTCGACGGTGAGATTCTGGTTTGGAAGCCTGGTGATACAGGGGCTGAACTGGCCGTGCAGCCTTTCGCCTTGCTACAGCAGCGCATCGGCCGCAAAACGCTGGGCAAAAAAATGCTGCACGACGCGCCGGTGGTGCTGCAGGCCTACGACCTGTTGGAGTGGCAAGGCGAAGACTGGCGCAGCCGACCGCAGCACGAACGCCGTAGCCAACTGGAGCGCTTGGTCGATGAGTACCCGCTTGCCCCCGTGCTGCTGTCGCCGCTGCTGACAGGCCCGGACTGGGCCGACTTTGCCCACCAGCGCGAGCTGTCGCGCAGCCTGGGTGTCGAGGGCCTGATGCTCAAGCAGCGCGAAGCCCTCTACGGCGTGGGGCGCACCAAGGATATGGGCACCTGGTGGAAGTGGAAGATCGACCCGTTCAGCGTCGATGCCGTGCTGATCTATGCCCAGCGTGGGCATGGGCGACGGGCCAGCCTGTACAGCGACTACACCTTTGCCGTGTGGGACGCCCCGGCTGGCACGCCAGGGCGGGTGCTGGTGCCCTTTGCCAAGGCCTATTCGGGGCTCACTGACGAAGAAATGCGCAAGGTCGATACCATCGTTCGCAAGACCACGGTGGAAACCTTTGGCCCGGTGCGCAGTGTGACGCCAACGCTGGTGTTCGAGCTGGGCTTCGAAGGCATCGCCCTGTCTCGACGCCACAAAAGCGGTATTGCCGTGCGCTTTCCGCGCATGCTGCGCTGGCGGCTGGACAAGCCGGTGGATGAGGCAGATGACTTGGCGACCTTGCAGGCGCTACTGGCCTGAAGAGGCCAGTGCGGTAATCAGGGCTACACGGATGGAGGCGAAAGGCTGAAAACTATGCTTCTATCTGTGTGCCGACCCGTGTCGCAGACCGTTTTCGCCACGCAGCCAGGACCACCATGCACCATTCAACCCACGACCTGCTCTCACCCGTTCCGGGCATCACCCGCCAACTGCACAGCTTTCACTTCGGCCCCCGCGGTGGCGGCAAGGTCTATGTCCAGGCCTCGCTGCACGCCGACGAACTACCAGGCATGCTGGTGGCCTGGCACCTCAAGCGTCGCCTAACCGAACTGGAACAGCAAGGTCGACTGCAGCGCGAGATCATCCTGGTGCCGGTGGCCAACCCGGTCGGCCTGGAGCAAGTGTTGCTGGATGCGCCGCTGGGGCGTTTCGAGCTGCAAAGCGGCGAGAACTTCAACCGCAACTTCGTCGACCTGTCAGACAGCATCGGCGACCAGATCGAAGAGCACCTGACCCAGGACTCGGCTCACAACCTCGCACTGATCCGCGAATACCTGCGCCGCGGGCTGGACGCGCACCCAGCCCGTACACCGCTGCAAGCCCAGCGCCTGATCCTGCAGCGCCTGGCCTGCGATGCCGAGATGGTGCTGGACCTGCACTGCGACTTCGAGGCAGTCGAGCACCTGTACACCACACCAGACGCCTGGCCGCAAATCGAGCCGTTGGCCCGCTACCTGGGCGCCCAGGCCAGCCTGCTGGCCACCGATTCGGGCGGGCAGTCTTTCGACGAATGCTTCAGCCTGGTCTGGTGGCAGTTGCAGCAGCGCTTCGGCAAGCGCTTCCCGATCCCGCTGGGCTGCTGCTCGGTAACCGTCGAACTGCGTGGCCAAGCCGATGTCAGCCATGACCTGGCCAGCAAGGATTGCCAGGCGATAATCGACTTTCTGACCCACGCGGGTGTTATCGAGGGCGCCAGCCCGCCTTTGCCGGCCTTGCTCAACCCCGCCACGCCGCTGGCCGCTGTCGAGCCGGTGTCGACGCCACTGGGCGGCTTGCTGGTGTATCACGCCAAACCAGGACAGCACCTGGAAGCCGGCCAGTTGATCGCAGAAATCATCGACCCCCTAAGCGACCGGGTGACCGCCATACGCAACAGCCAGCCGGGCCTGCTGTACGCCCGTAGCGTGCGGCGCATGGCAACGGCTGGCATGGTCATCGCCCATGTGGCCGGCGAGCAGGTGTGCCGCAGCGGCTATCTGCTGGGCAACTGATTCGGTAAAACCATTGCCCTTGGCGGGTGGTCTGTAGAAGCACGACCTTCGACGGACCACTGCCTTATGCCCGCCGCCATCGACCTTGCCAATGCCTGGTTCGCCAAACGCGGCTGGAAGCCGTTCGCTTTCCAGCGACGCGTCTGGGCAGCCGTCGAGCGCGGCCAGTCTGGCCTGTTGCATGCCAGTACCGGCGCCGGCAAGACCTACGCCGTGTGGCTCGCCGCGCTTCGCGCGTTCAAGCCCCAGCCCCAAGGCAGCCAACCGGTGCCATTGCAGGTGCTGTGGGTCACGCCCATGCGGGCCTTGGCCGCTGACACTGCGCGCGCCTTGCAGGCGCCACTGGATGAACTTGAACTGCCTTGGCGCGTGGGGGTGCGCAGCGGCGACACCGGCAGCGCCGAACGCGCCCGGCAAGCGCGGCGCCTGCCAAGCGTGCTGGTCACCACACCCGAAAGCCTGACCTTGCTGCTGATCCGGGCACAGGCGCGCGAAGACTTCGCTACGCTGCGCCTGGTGGTGGTGGATGAATGGCACGAACTGCTGGGCAACAAACGCGGGGTACAACTGCAACTGGCCCTGGCCCACCTGCGCCAGTGGCACCCCGACCTGCCCACTTGGGGCCTCTCGGCCACCCTCGGCAACCTGCAACATGCGCTGGAGGTACTGCTGCCGCAAGGCGGCCTGCTGGTACAGGGCCGCCAGGACAAGGCGCTACAGGTCGATACCTTGCTGCCAACAGCCATCGAGCGCTTCCCCTGGGCGGGGCACATGGGCCTGAAGATGCTCGACCAGGTCAGCTACGAGATCGACGCCAGTGCCAGCTGCTTGGTGTTCACCAACACCCGTGCACAGGCCGAACTTTGGTACC
Organism: Pseudomonas sp. NBRC 111132; assembly: GCF_001320565.1. Lineage (NCBI taxonomy): Bacteria > Pseudomonadati > Pseudomonadota > Gammaproteobacteria > Pseudomonadales > Pseudomonadaceae > Pseudomonas > Pseudomonas sp. NBRC 111132. The sequence continues at coordinate 233,347 of NZ_BCBI01000001.1, read as the reverse complement.
AGGCCCTGCTTGAAGCCCGCCCCGACTGGGCCGGGCTGATTGCCTTGCACCATGCCTCACTGGCCCGAGAAACCCGCGACTGGGTCGAGCGCAGCCTCAAGCAAGGCAGCCTGAAAGCCGTGGTCTGTACTTCCAGCCTGGACCTGGGTGTGGACTTTCTGCCAGTGGAGCGGGTGTTGCAGATTGGCTCGGCCAAGGGCATTGCCCGCCTGATGCAGCGTGCCGGGCGCTCAGGGCATGCACCGGGACGGCGCTCGCGGGTCACCCTGGTGCCTACCCACAGCCTGGAGCTGGTGGAGGCAGCGGCGGCCCGCAAGGCACTGCTTGCCGGTCACATCGAAGCCCGCTTCTCACCAAGCCTGAGCATGGACGTGCTGGTCCAGCACCTGGTCAGCATGGCCCTGGGCAGTGGCTTTCGTCCCGAGCAACTGCTGGCTGAAGTGCGCAGCACCTGGGCCTTTCGCGAGTTGCGCGACAGCCAGTGGCAATGGGCGCTGGACTTCGTCTGTCATGGCGGCAACTCGCTCAGCGCCTACCCGGACTACCAGCGCGTCGAGCGCCACGCCGACGGTGTTTACCGGGTCGCCAGCGAACGTCTGGCACGACGCCATCGCATGGGTATCGGCACCATCGTCAGCGACGCCAACCTGCAACTCAAATACTGGGGCAAGGGTAGCGCGGGCAAGACGCTTGGTAGTGTCGAGGAAGCCTTCATTGCCCGCCTGCGCCCCGGCGACGCGCTGGTGTTTGCCGGGCGGGTGCTGGAGCTGGTGCGCGTGGAAAACATGACGGCCTATGTGCGTCGCAGCACGGCGCGCAAGGCTGCGGTGGCGCGTTGGAATGGCGGGCGCATGCCGCTCTCGAGCGAATTGGCCGACGCGCTGGTCGAACAGCTCGATGCTGCAGCCCATGAACGCTTTGATGGCCCGGAGATGCGCGCAGTGCGCCCGCTGCTGGCGCTGCAGGCACGATGGTCGGCCTTGCCCACCACCGGCACACTGCTGGCCGAGACCTTCAAGTCACGCCAGGGCTGGCATCTGTTCCTGTACCCCTTTGCCGGGCGCATGGCCAACCTGGGCCTGGCCAACCTGATTGCCTGGCGGGTCAGCCGCGTGCAACCGCTATCGGTATCGATTGCCGTCAATGACTATGGGTTCGAACTGCTCAGCCCTGCCCTGGTGGACTGGGCGAGTTACTTGCCGCTGGCGCTGAGCACCGATCACCTGCTGGAAGATGTGCTGGCCAGCCTGAATGCCGGGGAAATGGCTCTGCGGCGCTTTCGTGAGATTGCCCAGATCGCCGGGCTGGTGTTTGGCGGCTACCCAGCGGCGCAGAAGAGCACCCGGCAGATCCAGGCTTCCAGTGGGCTGTTCTATGAAGTGTTTCGCAAACACGATACAGGGAACCTGCTGCTTGGCCAGGCGCAGGATGAGGTGTTGAGCGAGGAGCTGGAGATCGAACGACTGCGTCGGCAGTTGCTGAAAATGGGTGAGTTGCGACTGGACCTGCGCGCGTTGAGGCGGCCAGGGCCGCTGGCGTTTGCGTTGTTGGTGGAAGGCATGCGCGAGACGTTGAGCACCGAGAAGCTGGCGGATCGGATTGCGCGCATGGTGGCGGAACTGGAACAAGCGGCGGTTGGAGGATGAACTACCAACCCATCGAACACTGTGGCCAGTCGCTCTGGCTGCTCCCCGACAAGGCCATCTACTGGCCTGCCCGCCGCGCCCTGCTGGTGGCCGACGTCCACATCGGCAAGGCCGCCAGCTATCGCGCCCTGCATCAACCGGTGCCACGCGGTACCACCCAGGCGACACTTGCCCGGTTGGACGCCTTGTTGGCAGCACATGACTGCGAACAGCTGATCGTTCTTGGCGACTTCCTCCATGCACGCACAGCTCGAGCACCAGCGACGCTGGCCAGGTTACAGCTGTGGCGGGAACGGCATGCACACCTGAAAATCGTGCTGATACGCGGCAATCATGATCGCAATGCCGGCGATCCGCCGGCTTCGTTGCATATTCAAACCGAGGACGAGCCCTGGCTACTGGAACCGTTTGCGCTACGGCACGAGCCTCAGCCCCACCCAACGCACCCGGTGTTGGCGGGCCATGTGCATCCGGCGTTCGTCTTGCGCGGCAAGGCCCGGCAACGCCTGCGCCTGCCTTGCTTCCTGATCGATGCGCACGTCAGCCTGCTGCCGGCATTCGGTGAGTTCACCGGGGGCTGGGAAATCACGCCAGCCGATACCAGCCGGGTATACCTGGCTGGCGCGGGACGCATCTGGCCGTTGTGACAGCACTCAGGCCACAGGGGCTGGTGGCGGTTCGTCCGGCAAAGTCGGCTCGCCCGGCTCCATGGGGGGTGTTTCACCCGGTTCCGGCGGTTGCGGGGTATCGGGGTCAGGCTGGTGGGGCACGCCCCCCGCCTGCATGGGCAGCGGGTGCGCCAGCAGTGACCAGGGCAACAACCCCACGTGATTGGGCTGCAGGCCTGCCAGCTTGGCACTGATTGCGGGATGGAGTTTCATTGGCTGCTCCTGACGAAAGCCGATGCACATCATGCGCACCGGCATTACTGCGTTGGAGTGCCAAAGGCGCGGGTAATTCCCCGCGCTTGTCGGCTCAGGTACGCGGCAAGGTGACGCCGCGCTGGCCCTGGTATTTGCCGCCACGGTCCTTGTACGACACCTCGCATTCTTCGTCGGACTGCAGGAACAGCATCTGCGCTACGCCTTCGTTGGCGTAGATCTTCGCCGGCAACGTGGTGGTGTTGGAGAACTCCAGCGTCACGTGGCCTTCCCACTCAGGCTCGAGCGGGGTGACGTTGACGATGATGCCGCAACGGGCGTACGTGCTCTTGCCCAGGCAGATGGTCAGCACGTCACGCGGAATGCGGAAATACTCGACAGTGCGCGCCAGGGCGAACGAGTTCGGCGGAATGATGCACACGTCGCTCTTGATGTCGACGAAGCTGCCGGCGTCGAAGTTTTTCGGGTCGACGGTGGCCGAGTTGATGTTGGTGAACACCTTGAATTCGTCGGCGCAGCGTACGTCGTAACCGTAGCTGGAGACCCCGAACGAAATCACTCGACTGTCCTGTTCGCCGCGCACCTGGCGCTCGACGAACGGTTCGATCATGCCGTGTTCCTGCGCCATGCGGCGAATCCACTTGTCCGATTTGATGCTCATGGCGGGGTGTCCTGAAGAGTTGCGTGTTGAAAATCGTGATGCGCATCTTACCGGTCCCGGCGCCCAGGTTAAAGTTCCATGCCTCATCCCGCGCCGGGCGGGGGCTACAGCCGCCGTCGATCCGAATTTGCGTAAAGCGCCCTCTGACCATTGGCAGGTTGCGGAAAGTGGGGTAAGGTGGCGCCACTGTGCTGCACGTGACACCGAGAATCTCTAGTTTGATGCACGATCCTGATCGGCCCATCGCTGAATTTTCTGCTCTCTTTGCGCTCAGTCCCGGGCAGGGTTTTTCCTGACCGTTATCAAATTGTCCAAGGAGACAGAAAAATGTCCAACCGTCAAAACGGTACCGTTAAGTGGTTCAACGATGAGAAAGGCTACGGCTTCATCACCCCTCAGTCGGGCGACGACCTGTTCGTGCACTTCAAAGCCATCCAAGCTGACGGCTTCAAAACCCTGAAAGAAGGCCAGGCTGTTACTTTCGTCGCTACCCGCGGCCAGAAAGGCATGCAGGCTGAAGAAGTTCAGATCGCCTAAGTCGATCTCGCTTCCTAGCTTTCAAAAAAACCCGCCTCTGGCGGGTTTTTTTATGCCTGACATAAAGGCTATGCCTGCACGTGCGGGAGCGGCCTTGTGTCGCTAAACGGCCGCTCCAACAGGAAGTGCGTCAGTCTTCGCTGATGGTAATGCTCGGCATCGCCGGTGCCGCTGCTTCCTGCAGCACGATCCGCGCGCCCACCTGGCGAGCCAGCTCCTGATAGACCATGGCAATCTGGCTTTCCGGCTCGGCGATCGCCGTCGGTTTGCCGCTGTCGGCCTGCTCGCGGATCAGCATCGACAACGGCAGCGATGCCAACAGGTCGACGCCATACTGGCTGGCCAGCTTCTCGCCACCGCCTTCACCGAACAGGTGCTCGGCATGGCCGCAGTTCGAACAGATATGCACAGCCATATTCTCGACCACACCCAGCACCGGGATGTTGACCTTGCGGAACATCTCCACGCCCTTCTTGGCATCCAGCAACGCCAGGTCCTGCGGGGTGGTAACGATCACGGAACCGGCCACCGGTACCTTTTGCGCCAGGGTCAGCTGGATATCACCGGTGCCCGGCGGCATGTCGATCACCAGGTAATCCAGGTCATCCCAGGCGGTCTGGGTCACCAGTTGCAGCAGCGCGCCGGAGACCATTGGGCCACGCCATACCATCGGTGTATTGTCGTCGGTGAGGAAGGCCATGGACATGACTTCCACGCCATGAGCCTTGATCGGCACGAACCACTTCTGCTCGCGAATCTGCGGGCGGGTGCCCTCGGCGATACCGAACATCACACCCTGGCTGGGGCCGTAGATATCGGCATCGAGAATACCTACCCGCGCACCTTCGCGGGCCAGGGCCAAGGCCAGGTTGGCCGCCGTGGTCGACTTGCCCACACCGCCCTTGCCCGACGCCACAGCGATGATGTTCTTGACGTTGGCCATGGCCGGCACCTGGGCCTGGGCCTTGTGCGCAGCCACTACGCAGTCGATCGACACCTGGGCGCCGCTGACGCCCTCAAGGTTGCCGATGGCGGTTTGCAGCACCTGGGCCCAACCGTTCTTGAACAGCCCGGCGGCATAGCCCAATTGCAACTGCACGCTGACCTGCCCGCCCTGGATATCGATGGCACGCACGCAGCCGGCGCTGACCGGGTCCTGGTTCAGGTAGGGGTCGGTGTACTGGCGAAGCACGCCTTCGACGGCGGCACGGGTGACGGCACTCATGGAGACTCCCATTGGCAAACTGAATGTAAAACAGGCGCCTATCCTAACCCGTCAATCGTCAGCAGATGCGCTTGCGGGGTGAAATATCTTCGCCAGCCCTTTATAGTGGCCGATCACCCTCATTTTTACCCCGTAGCCAGATAAGTAGCCGAGCCACCATGTCCGAGCCACGTCAGATTCTCGTCACCAGCGCCCTGCCCTATGCCAATGGATCGATCCATCTAGGCCATATGCTCGAGTACATCCAGACAGACATGTGGGTCCGCTTCCAGAAAATGCGCGGCAACCAGTGTATCTACGTCTGCGCCGATGACGCCCACGGCTCCGCCATCATGCTGCGTGCCGAGAAAGAAGGCATCACACCGGAGCAGCTGATCGCCAATGTCCAGGCCGAGCACAGCAGCGACTTCGCCGACTTCCTGGTGGACTTCGACAACTTCCACTCGACCCACAGCGAAGAAAACCGCGAGCTGTCGAGCCTGATCTACACGCGCCTGCGTGAAGCCGGGCACATCGCCACCCGTTCGGTGACCCAGTACTTCGACCCGGAAAAGGGTATGTTCCTCGCCGACCGCTTCATCAAGGGCACCTGCCCCAAGTGCGCGGCCGAAGACCAGTATGGCGACAACTGCGAAAAATGCGGCGCCACCTACGCACCCACCGAACTGAAAAACCCCAAGTCGGCGATCTCCGGCGCCACACCGGTACTGCGTGACTCCCAGCACTTCTTCTTCAAGCTGCCCGACTTCCAGGCCATGCTGCAGCAGTGGACCCGCAGCGGCACCCTGCAGGACGCGGTAGCCAACAAGCTGGCCGAATGGCTGGACTCCGGCCTGCAGGAGTGGGATATCTCCCGCGATGCGCCGTACTTCGGCTTCGAAATACCGGGCGAGCCGGGCAAGTACTTCTACGTTTGGCTGGATGCGCCAATCGGCTACATGGCCAGCTTCAAGAACCTCTGTGCACGCCGCCCGGAGCTGGACTTCGACGCCTTCTGGAACGAAGGCTCCAAGGCCGAGCTGTACCACTTCATCGGCAAGGACATCGTCAACTTCCACGCCCTGTTCTGGCCTGCCATGCTCGAAGGCGCGGGCTTTCGCAAGCCGACCGCGGTCAACGTGCACGGCTACCTGACCGTCAACGGCGCCAAGATGTCCAAGTCGCGCGGCACCTTCATCAAGGCCCGTACCTACCTTGACCACCTGCAGCCGGAATACCTGCGTTACTACTACGCAGCCAAGCTGGGCCGTGGCGTCGACGACCTGGACTTGAACCTGGAAGACTTCGTGCAGAAGGTCAACTCCGACCTGGTCGGCAAGGTGGTCAACATTGCCAGCCGCTGCGCAGGTTTCATCCACAAGGGCAACGAAGGTGTGATGGTAAGCGGTGATGCCGCGCCTGAGCTGACCGAAGCCTTCGTGACGGCCGCACCCTCCATCGCCGAAGCCTATGAAGCCCGTGATTTTGGCCGCGCCATGCGCGAAATCATGGCGCTGGCCGACCGCGCCAACGCCTGGATCGCCGACAAGGCCCCGTGGTCGCTGGCCAAACAGGAAGGCAAGCAGGATGAAGTACAGGCCATCTGCGCCCAAGGCATCAACCTGTTCCGTCAGCTGGTGATCTTCCTCAAGCCGGTGCTGCCAGTGCTGGCCGCTGACGCCGAGGCTTTCCTCAACGTTGCCCCACTGACCTGGAGCGATCACCTGTCGCGCCTGGAAAACCACAAACTGAACCCGTTCAAGGCCCTGATGAGCCGTATCGAGCCGGCCAAGGTCGAAGCCATGGTCGCAGCCAGCAAGGAAGACCTGCTGGCTACGCAAGCCAAGGCACCAGCGGGCAATGGCGAGCTGACCAAGGACCCGTTGTCAGCGGAGATCGAGTTCGATACCTTCGCGGCAGTCGACCTGCGCGTGGCGCTGATCGTCAAGGCCGAAGCCGTGGCAGGTGCCGACAAGTTGCTGCAACTGACCCTGGACATCGGTGACGAGCGCCGCAACGTGTTCTCCGGCATCAAGTCGGCCTACCCAGACCCGTCCAAGCTGGAAGGCCGCCTGACCATGATGGTGGCCAACCTCAAGCCACGGAAGATGCGCTTTGGCGTGTCCGAGGGCATGGTCATGGCTGCCGGCCCTGGCGGTGAAGAAATCTACCTGCTGAGCCCGGACAGCGGCGCCAAGCCAGGCCAGCGCATCAAGTAACCCCTCTGCCCCGGCCCTCGTGCCGGGGCAGTTCTTTCTGTACCTCGATTGCCGGCCGTCCCTCCCGATTCCCGGCTATCTTCATCTCATGAATGACTACATCCTGGTCCTGATAAGCGCCGCGCTGGTCAATCACCTGTGCCTCCTGCAACAGCCTTTCTCCAGGCCGCATCTGCATGTACACGGGCTGGCTGGTGCGCTGTGCATCGCCTTGGGCGTGATCGGCGCACAGCTGCTGCTGCGCGGGGTACTTGCCCCGCTGCACATCCATGATCTTGCTCTGTTCCTGTTGTTGCCCTGGCTGGCACTGCTTGCCTGGGGCCTGCCCTGGCTAATGGCCAAGTGGCGCCCGGCCTGGCCCGTAGTGGGGTTACCAGCGCTGCTGTCGAGCAATGCCCTGGCGCTGGGGCTGGGCCTGCAGCAGGCAAGCGACGACAGCCCCTGGTCAGCCACGCTGCTGCAAGCCTTGCTGGCAGGAGGAGGCTTTTGGCTGGCGCTGATGGTGTTCAGTGATCTGCGCCAACGCAGTGCCCATGCCGACATCCCTGGCGTACTGCGCGGCCTGCCCATCGAATTGATCGGCGCCGGGGTAATGGCCATGGCGTTTTCCGGTTTCAACGGAATGTTCGGCCAATGATCAACAGTCCCGACCCGCGGCTACGTACCAGCATGGGCCTGGTCTTGCTGGCCTGCTTGCCCGGCCTTCTGACGCTGTTATGGCTGCATGGCTGGGGCATGCTGCTGAACCTGTTGCTGTGTGCCAGTGCGGCACTCCTGTGCGAAGCGGCGCTGCTGGCGTTGCGCGGCCAATCACCCAGCACGGCGCTAAACGATGGCAGTGCACTGGTGACCGCCGTGCTACTGGCGGCCGCCCTGCCCACGCTCGCCCCGTGGTGGTTGCCGGTGATCGCGGCAAGTGCTGCCATCGGCATCGGCAAGCAGGCCTTTGGTGGGGTTGGGCGAAATCTGTTCAACCCGGCCATGGTCGGATATGCCTTTGTGCTCCTGAGTTTTCCGTTGCAGATGAACCATTGGCCAGGGCCGGCCCCGGGCTTGCTCGACAGCCTGCAGCAAGTGTTCGCCGGGGGCGATCAGGTCGATGCCTGGGCCCGGCCAACCCTGCTCGACGGCTTGCGCCACAACCGCAGCCTGACCATCGACGAGCTGTTTGCCAGCCATCCGGGCTTCGGCAGCATTGGCGGTGCAGGAAGCGAATGGGTCAACCTGGCATTCCTGCTCGGTGGCCTGTTCTTGTTGCAGCGCAAGGTAATCAGCTGGCATGCGCCGGCGGGCTTGCTGGCAGGGCTGTTCGTATTCAGTTTATTGGGCTGGAACGGTTCGGGATCGGACTCCAATGGTTCGCCCTTGCTGCACCTGTTCTCCGGTTCGACCATGCTGGCAGCCTTCTTCATTGCCACCGAGCCAGTTTCCGGCCCCAGGAACGAATGGGCCAGGCTGTGCTTCGGCCTGGGAACAGGGCTGCTCATCTACCTGATTCGTACCTGGGGCAGCTACCCGGATGGCACTGCATTCGCCATCTTGCTGATGAACCTTGTGGCGCCGACGCTCGAGCGCCTGGCCACGCAGCGCCAGCAGGCTACCCGATGAAGCGCCTGGCACATGATGTGGGCCTGCTGTTGCTGACTGGCGTATTGGCAGTGTCTGCCACTTTCGCGTGGCGGCATTGGACCGGCCCAGCCATCACCAGCGCCGAGAAGCAACTGCAAAGCCGCCAACGCCTGGCAGTGCTGCCCGAGGGCAGTTTTGACAACCAGCCACTGGACAACCCGCTACCGAGGCCCGCCGCACAGCGGCCCAACAGCCACATCCTGGCGGCTTACCGTGCCACGCTGGCGGGCAAGCCAAGCGCTATTATCCTGGTCACGCAAACCCAAGGCTATGCCGGGCCGATTGTGCTGAGTGTTGCCATCGCCACAGACGGCCGGCTGATCGGCAGCCAGGTGGTCGAACAACAGGAAAGCCCTGGGCTGGGGGCACGCGTAGGCGACCCGCAACTGCACTGGCTGGGGCAGTTCGAAAACCGCCAATTGAACGACCACTGGGCGCTGAAGCGGGACCACGGCGACTTTGACCAATTGGCCGGCGCGACCGTGACCTCGCGGGCAGTGATCGCCGCATTGCAGGAGGCGCTGAGCTATTTTGACGAGCAGCGCAGCGTACTGCTGGAGAACGCCACGCATGAATAGATTCTGCCTGCTGGCCGTAAGCCTGGTGCCCATGCTGGGCGCCACCCGCACCCTGACCGAGGGCGCCACCATCGGATTGTGTGCGGTAGTGATGGGGGGCATGCACCAACTGTTGCTGGCACCGTTGCGTCCGCGTCTGGCCAGCTGGGCCTACGCGCTGGCCAGCCTTCTGTTGCTGGCCGCCTTGGCCTGCTGCCTGCAAATGGCACTGCTTGCCTGGTCGCTGCCTTTGGCACTGGCGCTCGGCTTCTATCCCGCCTTGTTGTGCCTGCAGTGTTTGGCCTGCGACCTCCTGCTGCCGGACCAACAGCGCTGGCGCGTACTCGCCGTGCACCTCGGCGCGGTGTTTGCCAGCTGCCTGCTGCTTGGCGCCAGCCGCCAATGGCTGGCCAATTTTGCCGACCTGCACCTGGCCAGCCTGGCCCCCGGCGCCCTGCTACTGCTCGGACTGCTGCTGGCCTTGTACAATCGCTTGCGTCCGGGCTCAGCCCACCCACGTCGTCAAGGAAAGCTCTGATTTCATGAATGCCGCCAAACGCCTGGAGATTTTTCGCAGGCTGCACGAAGACAACCCCGACCCGAAGACCGAACTGGCCTACACCACCCCGTTCGAACTGCTGGTCGCCGTGACGCTGTCCGCGCAATCCACCGACGTCGGCGTCAACAAGGCCACAGCGCGCCTGTTCCCCGTCGCCAACACCCCCGAGGCCATCTATGCCCTGGGCGTTGAAGGGCTTAGCGAGTACATCAAGACCATCGGGCTTTACAACAGCAAGGCCAAGAATGTCATAGAAGCCTGCCGGCTTCTGATCGAGCGCCACGGCAGCGAGGTACCGCAAACCCGTGAAGCGCTGGAGGCGCTGCCTGGCGTGGGCCGCAAGACCGCCAACGTGGTCCTCAACACCGCATTCCGTCAACCGACCATGGCAGTGGATACCCATATCTATCGGGTGAGTAACCGCACGGGAATTGCGCCAGGCAAAACGGTGCTGGAAGTGGAAAAGAAACTGGTCAAGTTCGTACCAAAAGATTACCTGCTAGACGCCCACCACTGGCTGATTCTGCACGGACGTTATGTGTGCCAGGCGCGCAAGCCAAGGTGCGGCAGTTGCAGGATCGAAGATTTGTGCGAGTACAAGCACAAAACCTCCGACGATTGAGCCGATAGCTAGAAACCACGCTTGACGATTGAAAAAATCTTTTTTACCAGCGTCTGCTTTCTGGTTATAAGGACGGCCAATGGCCCCTTGGCTTGGAGCGACTCATGAGTACCGACAAAGACGACCTGTCGATCGAAGATGATTTTGTTGCCGCAGACGATGACGCGGAGCCCCAGGTAGAAACCGCAAAGACCAACCTGAGCAAACGCCGCACCATCGACAACATGCTGGAAGAACGGCGCCTGCAAAAGCAGCTGGCCGATTTCGACTACGACCTGTAGGACATGCAGCCCTGGCAAAGCCTCCTGGCGGGAGGCTTCCAGGCCTGGCGATCAGCTAAGACCTTGCCGTTGCGCCAGCTCGATCAGGTCTACCAGCGAGCGCGCATTGAGCTTGAGCAATAGCCGCGACTTGTAGGTACTGACCGTCTTGTTGCTGAGGTACATGCTGTCGGCAATTTCCTTGTTCGAACGCCCCCGCGCCAGTTGCTGCAGCACCGTCATTTCACGCGCCGAAAGGCGATTGACCATATCCGCCTCGCTAGCTGCGCCCCTGCCACGTGACGCATGCAACGCCTGGTTGGGGAAATAGCTGTAACCCGACAACACGGCCTTGATGGCGCTAAGCAGCTCGGTAAGCTCCTGCTGCTTGCACACGTAACCTGCCGCCCCCGCCTGCATGCAACGCATCGAAAAATTGCCGGGGGCCTGCGACGTCAGCACGAGTACCTTACTGCCCGGGCTGAAGGTGGCCATGCGGGCGATCACCTCCAGGCCATCCAGTTTCGGTATACCGATATCCAGCACCACGATATCCGGCAGGTGTTGCCGAGTCAGCTGCAGCGCAGCCACCCCATTGTCGGTCTCCGCCACAACGTCATACCCATGCCGCTCCATCAGCATGCGTACGGCCAGGCGTATGACCGGGTGATCATCCACGATAAGCACTTTATTCATGCGATATCCATTCATTGTTATTGCTTTGGCACGCCAAGATAACCGACAGGGCGCTTGCTGGCGCGGTGATTTCCCGGCGAAACTCATGGACAGACAAAACTTACAACGCTTACAGAAATTTCCTACACATCACGACTATGACTGTAACAAGCAAATACCTTGTCACCTGGATTGAAGGTATCACCCACCTGCAAAACCGCACCAGTTGAAAACTGAGCTTAAGCCGAAGAAACGCCAGCGCAAACATGTTGAAAAAGCAAAGCAACGATGCGTAATGGCGATTATTCCGCCCTCGGAAAACACTCCTGTCTTTAGTTGAGTACCCGTGTGAGGTAAAGATGGGCGAAACCGCAGGAGACGGCCCACATGCCCCAAGCTCAACCTGTCGCCCCGCTGACGATCATTGCCATCTTCGCGGGGATTATCGAAGCCTCCGCACTTGCCACATTGCCTTTTCTTAGCGAATCCAGCCAGAAGCTCTACACCTGGTTCCTGGTAGGCTTTCCATTCTTTCTGACGGCACTGTTTTTTCTGACGCTCAACTTCAATTACAAGTCGTTCTACAGCCCTTCACCCAACAGATCCACACACGACAATACGCCAGCGCCGAACAGTGTGGCCACACCCGCCATGGCCGATGATAACCATGAAGTGGTTCAGGGCGAACCGGTCACATTCATGTTCTCCGGCCCGGACGCCTATCGTTTGATGGAGCAACAACTCTTGCATGCACTTGCCCAACCGCCCGTGCCAACGCGAACCTGGCGCTTTTACAACCTGGAAAAACGCCAGTGTGCGCAACTGTCGATCAGTGCACTTGAGGACGATGTTGCGAACCACTCCAGCTCAATGCCTTGAATATTCTTCGCGCATAAAAAAACCCCAGCCTGAGCCGGGGTTTTTATTGCACCAGCCAGCAATCAGAGCAGCGAACGGCCCTTGTTGGCAGCAATGCGCATACGCAGCGCGTTGAGCTTGATGAAGCCGGCAGCGTCCGCCTGGTTGTAGGCGCCGCCATCTTCTTCGAAGGTTGCGATGTTGGCATCGAACAGCGAATCGTCCGACTTGCGGCCAACCACGGTAACATTGCCCTTGTACAGTTTCAGGCGCACAACGCCGTTCACGTTGACCTGCGAAGCGTCGATCATCTGCTGCAGCATCAGACGCTCCGGGCTCCACCAGTAGCCGGTGTAGATCAGGCTGGCGTATTTCGGCATCAGCTCATCTTTCAGGTGAGCAACTTCGCGGTCCAGCGTGATCGACTCGATGGCACGGTGGGCCTTGAGCATGATGGTGCCGCCAGGGGTTTCGTAGCAGCCACGCGACTTCATGCCGACGTAACGGTTTTCGACGATGTCCAGGCGGCCGATGCCGTTGGCACCACCAATACGGTTCAGGTCGGCCAGCACGGTGGCCGGGGATTTCTCGACGCCGTCGATGGCAACGATGTCACCGTTGCGGTAGGTCAGCTCGATGTAGGTAGCCTGGTCTGGGGCGTTTTCGGGCGAGACGCTCCAGCGCCACATCTCTTCTTCGTGCTCGGTCCAGGTATCTTCCAGGACACCGCCTTCGTAGGAGATGTGCAACAGGTTGGCGTCCATCGAGTACGGCGACTTCTTCTTGCCGTGACGCTCGATCGGGATGCCGTGCTTTTCGGCGTAGTCCATCAGTTTCTCGCGGGACAGCAGGTCCCACTCGCGCCATGGAGCGATGACCTTGACGCCTGGCTTCAGCGCATAGGCACCCAGCTCGAAACGTACCTGGTCGTTGCCTTTGCCGGTGGCGCCATGGGAAATGGCGTCAGCACCGGTTGCATTGGCGATTTCGATCAAGCGCTTGGCGATCAGCGGACGGGCGATGGAAGTACCCAGCAGGTACTCGCCTTCGTAGACGGTGTTGGCGCGGAACATCGGGAATACGAAATCACGCACGAACTCTTCGCGCAGATCGTCGATGTAGATCTCTTTAACGCCCATTGCCTGGGCCTTGGCACGGGCCGGCTCGACCTCTTCGCCCTGACCCAGGTCAGCGGTGAAGGTCACCACTTCGCAGTTATAGGTATCCTGCAGCCACTTGAGAATCACCGAAGTATCAAGGCCGCCGGAATACGCCAGTACGACCTTTTTTACGTCCGCCATGCCATCACTCCACGGGGTTGTACGGAAAGGCATCGATTCTAACGGCCTTGCGCACAAATTTACAGTGGGGCGACAGCTTCTGACGACAAAGCGACAGGAACTTTCGCAAGGGCGACGGCGCCTGTAGCAGCGATCAATTCCCGACAGGCGCGCAGATTACTTGGCAGCTGGCGCTAATGCAGTTGGTTCAGGGGCTTTTTCGGCAGGTTTCTCCACCGGTTTCACAACTACCGTAACCCGATCCAGCTCGATATTCACCCGTCGATTACGCGCCCGGTTGGCAGCACTGTTGTTCTTCACCAATGGGTATTGCTCACCATGGAAGCGCACGATGATCTGTTCTTCCGCCACGCCATGGGCTTTGAAGTAATCGGCCACCGCGAGCGCGCGCCGGCGTGACAGGTCACGGTTTGTCAGCCGGTTGCCACTGTTGTCAGAGTGGCCGTCAAGCTCGATGTGGTTCACCGTCGGGTCGGCTTTCATGTAATCCAGGATCACATCCAGCCGTGCACGCGCCGACGCATCCAGCTCGGTGCCGCCCCCCGGGAAGCCTACTTGGGTCTGGCGAACCTGGTCGAAGTTCATCGGCAGCAACTTGCCGGCACAGGCTTGGTAGTCGCTGTAGGCCTTGGCGAAGCTGACCGGCAGCACGCGCACCTCCATTGGCCTGCCGGCCTCACCGGCGTAATTGCGCACCACTGTGCTGCGCCCGTCGAGAAGACCGTTTATCAGGCGGCTGGCCTGGCCCTGGGACGAACTGAACAGCACACCGGTACGGGCCATGCGCACGCTGCCCAGGTTGATATCACCACGTCCAGGCTGCCATGGCGCCGCCGCCGCCAGCAGGCTGGCGGTACCTGCCCCCAGTACGTTGCTGTCCGAACGCAGCTGGAACACTGGCTGCTCACCTGCCCGGCGCACGAACTCTCCGCTGCCGAAACCTTCGATCGGCTGGATCAGGCGGCATTCGAACTGATCACCCTCGACCTTCCAGGCGATGTTCTCCATGCGCGTCTGGAAAGTCAGTGCGCCGGCCGGCAGGCTGGCGAACAGGGTCAACAGGGCTAGGTAACGCTGGCGCACGGGCGGCTCCACAAATTCTGACGGCTTACCTGCAGGCTATCGGACGCCGCCCGGAAAACTTGATAGCCGTGCTCGCCCCAGGGTTTTCCGGTACGATTGGGGCTTGAGTTCGACCCGCCTGGAATCCCCAATGTCCGATCGCCTGACCCTCCTGCGCCCCGACGACTGGCACATCCATCTGCGCGATGGTGCCGTCCTGCCCCACACCGTTGGCGATGTGGCGCGTACCTTCGCCCGTGCCATCATCATGCCCAACCTGGTTCCGCCGGTGCGCAATGCCGCCGAGGCTGGCGCCTACCGTGAGCGCATCCTGGCCGCCCGCCCGGCTGGCAGCCGCTTCGAGCCACTGATGGTGCTGTACCTCACCGACCGCACCAGCCCCGAGGACGTGCGTGCGGCCAAGGCCAGCGGCATCGTGTACGCGGCCAAACTGTACCCGGCCGGCGCCACCACCAATTCCGATTCAGGCGTGACCAGCATCGACAACATCTTCCCCGCCATCGAGGCGCTGGCGGAAGTCGGCATGCCACTGCTGGTGCACGGCGAAGTGACCCGCAGCGAGATCGACGTGTTCGACCGCGAAAAGCGCTTCATCGATGAGCATATGCGCCGTGTGGTCGAGCGTTTCCCAACGCTGAAAGTGGTTTTCGAACACATTACCACCAGCGATGCCGCGCAGTTCGTCACCGAGGCCCCGGCCAACGTTGGTGCGACCATCACCGCCCAGCACCTGCTTTACAACCGCAACCACATGCTGGTCGGCGGCATTCGCCCGCACTTCTACTGCCTGCCGATTCTCAAGCGCAACACCCACCAGGTGGCGTTGCTGGACGCGGCTACCAGCGGTAACCCGAAGTTCTTCCTCGGCACCGACTCGGCACCTCACGCCCGTCATGCCAAGGAAGCCGCCTGCGGGTGTGCCGGTTGCTACACCGCCTATGCGGCCATCGAGATGTACGCCGAAGCGTTCGAGCAACGTAACGCACTGGACAAGCTGGAAGGCTTCGCCAGCCTGCACGGTCCGGCCTTCTACGGCCTGCCGGCAAACACCGACACCATTACGCTGGTCCGCGAAGAATGGACAGCCCCAGACAGCCTGCCTTTTGGCGAGCAAACCGTAGTCCCGCTGCGCGCCGGTGAAAAACTGCGCTGGCGCCTGCTGGAGGAAAACGCGTGAGCGAAGACCTCTACGAAGACGACCTGGACGCCCAAGGCAGCAGTGGCTCGCGTCACCCGATGGCCGAGCGCTTCCGTGGCTACTTGCCAGTAGTGGTGGACGTTGAAACGGGTGGTTTCAACAGCGCTACCGACGCTCTGCTGGAAATTGCCGCCGTCACCATCGGCATGGACGAGAAGGGTTTCCTGTTCCCCGAGCACACCTATTTCCATCGGGTGGAACCGTTCGAGGGCGCCAATATCGAGGCGGCCGCGCTGGAATTCACCGGCATCAAGCTGGACCACCCACTGCGCATGGCGGTCAGCGAAGAAAGCGCGCTGACCGACATCTTCCGTGGCGTGCGCAAGGCGCTCAAGGCCAATGGCTGCAAACGGGCGATTCTGGTTGGCCACAACAGCAGTTTCGACCTCGGCTTCCTCAATGCGGCAGTGGCGCGCAATGACCTGAAGCGTAACCCATTCCACCCGTTCTCCAGCTTTGACACCGCCACACTGGCAGGCTTGGCGTATGGCCAGACGGTACTGGCGCGGGCTTGCCAGAGCGCCGACATCGACTTCGACGGGCGTGAAGCGCACTCGGCGCGTTACGACACCGAGAAGACGGCCGAGCTGTTCTGCGGCATCGTCAACCGCTGGAAGGAAATGGGCGGCTGGCGTGATTTCAACGATTGATCTGAAATCCAGGGGCCGCTTTGCGGCCCTTTCGCGACACAAGGCCGCTCCTACAGGGGAATGCACACTCCTGTAGGAGCGGCAAAGGGCCAGGACAGGCACTGGAAGCCTTGAAGTCCAGGCATAAAAAAACCGGCCACGAAGGCCGGTTTTTTTATGCGAGTGGCAATTACAGCTTGCCAGCGTTCTCGCTCAGGTAGGCAGCAACGCCTTCTGGCGAAGCGTTCATGCCTTTGTCGCCTTTTTTCCAGTTGGCAGGGCAAACTTCGCCGTGCTCTTCGTGGAATTGCAGAGCGTCGACCAGACGCAGCAGCTCGTCCATGTTACGGCCCAGTGGCAGGTCGTTGATGATCTGCGAGCGGACAACACCGTTGGTGTCGATCAGGAAGGCGCCACGGAAGGCCACACCGCCTTCGGACTCAACGTCGTAGGCTTTGCAGATTTCGTGGGTCATGTCGGCAGCCAGGGTGTATTTGACCTGACCGATGCCGCCGTTGTTGACCGGGGTGTTACGCCAGGCGTTGTGAGTGAAGTGCGAGTCGATCGAAACGCCGATCACTTCCACATTGCGCGCCTGGAAGTCTGGGATACGGTTGTCCAGAGCGATCAGCTCGGACGGGCAGACGAAGGTGAAGTCCAGCGGGTAGAAGAACACCAGGCCGTACTTGCCCTTGATGGCCGAGGCCAGGTTGAAGCTGTCGACGATCTCGCCATTGCCCAGCACGGCCGGAACGGTGAAATCGGGGGCTTTCTTACCAACGAGTACGCTCATTGTAATCTCCTGATGAGGGTGAAAAACCGTTTGCCGGGCCAGACGGGCCTGCCCGACATCCAACAAAGGCCGACCATCATACACGGCTTCTGATGACAGGCCGACTCCATCGACAAAGCAACCGCCGGTCGCTCAAGCACGGCCCTTCCAGAAAGTCCTTTGACAAGCATTCTCATTAACATTAAGCTCCACCCATCGACTCAACCCGCGATGGTCAGCCCTTATGTATGTGTGTCTTTGTGTCGGCGTTACCGACGGACAGATCCGCGATGCGATCTATGAAGGATGCTGCAGTTACAAGGAAGTGCGAGCCGCGACCAATGTCGCCAGCCAGTGTGGCAAATGCGCCTGCCTGGCCAAACAGGTGGTCCGCGAGACCCTGACCGAGCTTCAGGTCAGCCAGGCATCCCTGCCCTACCCTGTAGAATTTACCGCAGCCTGAACGCCCAGAATTTGAAGAACCGGACCCTGTGTCCGGTTTTTTTATGCCCAAAATTCAATAAGTTAGCGTTCCAACGCGGTTCACAAACATTCTTATTCCTATTAATTTTCACTTATTATTCAACAACTTAGGTTTGACACTCCTAAGTATCGGGCTCAAACTTCAGTGTATTGGCACACTTCTACAGGGCAGGAACCCGAAATGAAAGGCGACGTAAGCGTCATCCAGCATCTCAACAAGATCCTCGGAAACGAGCTGGTCGCGATCAACCAGTACTTCCTGCACGCACGCATGTACGAAGATTGGGGCCTGAACAAACTCGGCAAGCACGAGTACAAGGAATCCATCGACGAGATGAAGCACGCTGACAAACTGATCAAGCGTATTCTGTTCCTCGAAGGCATCCCGAACGTTCAGGACCTGGGCAAGCTGATGATTGGCGAGCACACCAAGGAAATGCTCGAGTGCGACCTGAAGCTGGAGAAGAAAGGCCTGGCCGACCTGAAAGCAGCCATCGCTCATTGCGAAACCGCCGGTGACTTCGGCTCGCGTGACATGCTCGAAGACATCCTCGAGTCCGAGGAAGAACACATCGACTGGCTGGAAACCCAGCTGGGGTTGATCGACAAGATCAGTATCGAAAACTACCTGCAGTCGCAGATGGGCGAAGAGTAATTATTCGCCGCATAAAAAAACCCGCGATCAGCGGGTTTTTTTATGCTTGCCGGAAGATCAGGCTTCAGCAGCCTTGGCCTTGGCAGCCGCTTCCTTGATCAGGGTTTGCAGCTCACCCTTTTCGAACATTTCCAGCATGATGTCGCTACCGCCAACCAGCTCGCCGGCTACCCACAGCTGCGGGAACGTCGGCCAGTTAGCGTATTTTGGCAGGTTGGCGCGGATTTCCGGGTTCTGCAGGATGTCGACGTAGGCGAACTTTTCGCCACAACCCATCACAGCCTGCGATGCCTTGGCCGAGAACCCGCACTGCGGGGCATTCGGCGAGCCTTTCATGTAAAGCAGAATGGTGTTGTTGGCAATCTGCTCTTTGATCGTATCGATGATATCCATCTAGCACCTCAGCTGAACTTTCCGACGCGGTCGTCGGCACGGTGACGCATTGTATCGGAAAGCCGAGCAGCGTGCTCGGCCTTGCCGTTGCTTACGCGGCCTCTACTTGCACGGGCACGCCATTGAGGGCAGCGTTGCCGGAAACCTGATCGCGAAAGCGCTCATCGGTCAGGTCATTGGCACTCACGCCCGGTTGCGCCTGGGCGATCTGCATGTGCACGCCCTGACGGCCATGGCCATAGCCATGGGGCAAGCTGACGACCCCGGGCATCATGTCCTCGCAGGCCTGCACCTCCACTTCAAGTTCACCCGTTCGCGAGCGGATACGCACCCGCTGGCCGTCCTGCAGCTGGCGCTGCTGCAGGTCTTGCGGGTGCATCAACAACTGATGGCGTGGCTTGCCCTTCACCAGGCGATGGAAGTTGTGCATCCACGAGTTGTTGCTGCGCACATGGCGACGCCCGATCAGCAGCAGTTCGCCCGGCACAGGTGGCGTCATTTGCGCCAGGCGGTGCAAGTCATCCAGCAACACCTGGGGCGCCGCTTCGACAGTTTTGCTGGCAGTCGCCAGGCGTACAGCAAGGTTGCTGCGCAACGGCCCAAGGTCAAGCCCATGCGGATGGTTGCCCAGTGTTTCCAGAGAGAGCTGCCAAGGCGTTGCTTCACCATAGCGCCCTTTGCGCAGGGCCAGATCGATCATCTGCGCAGGCGCCCAGGTGGGTTTCAACTCCAGTTCGGCACGCCTGGCAAACGCCTGCGCCAGGCCGACGAAGATCTCCCAATCATGCAGCGCCCCCTCCGGCTTGGGCAGGATCGCCCGGTTGAAGCGGGTGACGTTGCGCACGGCCAGCAGGTTGAAGGTACTGTCGTAATGGTCGTTTTCCAGCGCCGAGGTGGAGGGCAGGATCAGATCGGCATGGCGGGTGGTCTCATTGATGTAGAGATCGATGCTGAGCATGAACTCCAGGCCATCCAGTGCCGCATCCAGCTGGCGGCCGTTAGGCGTCGACAACACGGGGTTACCGGCAACTGTCACTAATGCGCGCACCTGCCCTTCGCCAGGCGTGCGTATTTCCTCGGCCAAGGCCGCCACGGGCAATTCACCGCCGTACTCGGGCAAGCCCGACACACGGCTCTGCCAGGCATTGAAATGACCACCCGAGGTGGTCGCCACCAGGTCGACGGCAGGCTCCGTACACAACGCGCCGCCTGTGCGGTCGAGGTTGCCGGTCACCAGGTTGATCAGTTGCACCAGCCAGTGGCAGAGCGTGCCGAAGGCTTGGGTCGAGACGCCCATGCGGCCGTAGCACACTGCCCGCCCGGCAGCGGCGAGGTCGCCTGCCAGCTGGCGTATGTCGGCTGCGGCAATACCACAGTGGGGGCTCACGGCCTCGGCACTGAACGGCGCAATGGCCTCGCGCACCTGCTGCAGGCCGCTGACCGGTAAGTGCGAGCCCCGCGCCAGGCCTTCTTCGAACAGGGTGTTCAGCAAGCCGCACAACAGGGCTGCATCGCCACCGGGGCGAATGAACAGATGAGTGTCAGCCATTGCCGCCGTTTCGCTACGCCGTGGGTCAATCACCACCAGCCGCCCACCACGCGCCCGCAGGGCCTTCAGACGCTTTTCCACGTCCGGCACGGTCATGATGCTGCCATTGGAGGCCAGCGGGTTGCCGCCAAGAATCAGCATGAAGTCGGTATGGTCGATGTCCGGGATCGGCAGCAGCAGACCATGGCCATACATCAGGTGGCTGACCAGGTGTTGCGGCAACTGGTCCACTGACGTGGCTGAGAAACGGTTACGGGTCTTGAGCAGGCCCAAGAAGTAGTTGCTGTGGGTCATCAAGCCGTAGTTGTGCACGCTCGGGTTGCCCTGGTAGACCGCCACGGCATTGCGCCCATGGGCTTGCTGAACCGCCCACAATTTCTCGGCAGCCAGTGCGAACGCTTCGTCCCAGCCAATCGGCTGCCAATGCTCGCCTACTCGCTTGTGTGGCTGGCGCAGGCGATCCGGATCATTCTGAATGTCCTGCAACGCCACAGCCTTGGGGCAGACATGGCCACGGCTGAACGGGTCCAGCGGGTCGCCCTTGATGGAGCTGATAAACGCCCGCCCATCGTCTTCGTGATTGACTTCGATGTTCAATCCGCAGATCGCTTCGCACAGGTGACAGGCACGGTGATGCAGGGTCTTGGTCATGGCCGCCTCTGCCTTGTTGTTGTCCAGCAGTGACTATGCGCTCACCCCCAGCCCACAGCCAGTGCGCTTCGCCGCGTGAATCCACCGACATCAGGCGCACGATTTGCGACAGCCATTTGCCAAATTGCCAGCAAGCCGTGTACAACCTTGGTGTAGCAAATAAAAAACAGCACGGGCCAACGGGTAAAGACACCCTTTGCAACACCCTTTGCAATCAGGCCACTGTTTCCCCCCTTGGCTTCAGGCGACATTTACTTATAGTATTGCGCCTTTCCCTATTTCGTCCGCCCCGTGCGGCTTACGCCGCAGGTCACTCCCGTTGTCAAAAAAAACCATACGGTCGACCTGCATACCGTTGCAGATAAGGTAGTCAATCATGAGCGCTAGGCACTTTCTCTCCCTGCTGGACTTCACCACCGACGAATTGCTCGGGGTGATCCGCCGCGGCATCGAGCTGAAGGACTTGCGCAAACGAGGCGTGTTGTTCGAGCCGCTGAAGAACCGCGTACTGGGCATGATCTTCGAGAAGTCCTCCACCCGCACCCGCGTGTCGTTCGAAGCCGGAATGATCCAGCTTGGCGGTCAGGCCATCTTCCTGTCCCCGCGCGACACCCAGCTGGGCCGTGGCGAGCCGATCGGCGACAGTGCCATCGTGCTGTCGAGCATGCTTGACGTGGTGATGATCCGTACCCACGCCCACAGCACGCTGACCGAGTTCGCTGCCAAATCGCGCGTGCCGGTGATCAATGGCCTGTCCGACGAGTCGCACCCGTGCCAGTTGCTGGCCGACATGCAGACCTTCCTCGAGCACCGCGGCTCGATCCAGGGCAAGACCGTGACCTGGATCGGCGATGGCTTCAACATGTGCAACTCCTATATCGAAGCCGCCAGGCAGTTCGATTTCCAGCTGCGCATCGCCTGCCCCGAAGGCTACGAGCCGGATCAACGCTTCATGGCGCTGGGCGGTGACCGCGTGCAGATCATCCGTGATGTCAAGCAAGCCGTGCGCGATGCACACCTTGTGGTCACCGATGTCTGGACTTCCATGGGTCAGGAGGAGGAAACTGCACGGCGCCTGGCGCATTTCGCGCCTTACCAGGTCACTCGCGAACTGCTCGACCTGGCGGCACCCGATGTCCTCTTCATGCACTGCCTACCCGCCCACCGTGGCGAGGAAATCAGCCAGGACCTGCTCGACGACCCACGGTCGGTCGCCTGGGACGAGGCTGAAAACCGCCTGCATGCACAGAAGGCGCTTCTCGAATTCCTTGTAGAACCGGCTTACCACCACGCATGAGTCAACCCCTACTGCTCAACCTGCGCAACCTCGCCTGCGGTTATGGCGATCAGCGCATCGTCCAGAATCTCAACCTGCACCTGAACGCAGGCGACATTGGTTGCCTGCTCGGTTCGTCCGGTTGCGGGAAAACCACCACGCTGCGCGCGATTGCCGGTTTCGAACCGGTGCACGACGGCGAGATCCAGCTGGCCGGCGAAGTCATTTCCCGTGCAGGCTTCACCCTGGCCCCGGAAAAGCGTCGCATCGGCATGGTGTTTCAGGACTATGCGCTGTTCCCGCACCTGACCGTGGCGCAGAACATTGCCTTCGGCATCGCCAAGCACCCACGCCAAGCCGCCGTCATCGACGAGATGCTGGAACTGGTCAAGCTGGGCGGCCTGGGCGGGCGTTACCCGCATGAGCTGTCTGGTGGCCAGCAGCAGCGGGTCGCCCTGGCCCGTGCGCTGGCGCCTGAACCCCAGTTGTTGTTGCTGGACGAGCCGTTCTCCAACCTCGACGTGGAATTGCGCCGGCGCCTGAGCCATGAGGTTCGCGACATTCTCAAAAGCCGCGGTACCAGCGCCATCCTGGTTACCCATGACCAGGAAGAAGCCTTTGCCGTCAGCGATCAGGTTGGCGTGTTCAAGGAGGGCCGCCTGGAACAGTGGGACACGCCCTACAACCTTTACCACGAACCGCAAACGCCGTTCGTGGCCAGCTTCATTGGGCAGGGGTATTTCATCCGTGGGCAGATGAGCAGCCATGAGGCCGTCAATACCGAGCTGGGTGAACTGCGCGGCAACCGTGCCTACATCATGGCACCAGGCAGCTCGGTGGATGTGCTGCTGCGGCCCGACGATATCGTGCATGCACCCGGCAGTTCACTGCAGGCGAACATCGTCGGCAAGAGCTTCCTGGGGGCATCGACCCTGTACCGCCTGCAACTGCCTACCGGCAGCCAGCTGGAGGCTATCTTCCCTAGCCATAACGACCATCAGGTCGGCGAAGATGTGGGGATTGCGGTGAAGGCCGATCACCTGGTGCTGTTCCCGGTGCCGGGCAGTGTGGCGGCGCAATTGCCGCGGCAAGAGAATGGCGTTCGTCGGTACAGTTCGGCGACCTGATTCGAAATCTCGGGGCCGCCTTGCGGCCCAGAAATCTCAGCCCCGACCGATGCCGGCAAATTTGCCCTGGGTATGCTCGGCCAGCACCGCCGCCGCCAACTCCACTTCCAACCCACGCCGTCCAGCACTGACATGGATGGTTGCGAAGTTCTGCGCTGATTCGTCAATGAACGTACGCAGCCGTTTCTTCTGCCCCAGCGGGCTGATACCGCCTACCAGGTAACCCGTGGCCCGTTGCGCCGCCGCAGGGTCCGCCATCTCGCACTTCTTCACCCCGGCAGCATGGGCCAAGGCCTTGAGGTCCAAGGTACCTACCACAGGCACAACCGCTACCAGCAACTCCCCTTTCTCGCTGCTAGCCAGCAAGGTCTTGAACACCTGTTGCGGGTCGAGCCCGAGCTTTTCCGCCGCCTCCAGGCCATACGACGCCGACTTGGGGTCATGTTCATAACTGTGCACACGGTGCTCGGCGCGGTGCTTCTTCAACAGGTCTAGGGCGGGGGTCATGCAAGGGCTCCGGTCTGGGACGGCTCGGCGGCTACTTTAGGACAAATCCCACATCCCAGCCAGCGCACCACAATCGCGCGCCTCTACTACGGGGATTCGAAGCGGATTTTAGCGACCATATCGTGACTGGTCGTTCACTTTCGACCTTTGACATCAGCGTTTCTTGTCTATATTTTTTCGTTTCTGAATAAACACTGCACTTTTAAGGTGCATTCCTACATCTGCCCGGGGTCAATGGGGATAGACACCGGGCTTTGCTGTCGAGCGCCACGCGCCTCACAACAAAAAAAACGAGGTCATACATGACGACTGCTCTACGCCAACCCACGTTGTCCAGCCAATGCCTGGCCGAGTTCCTGGGCACTGCCCTGCTCATCTTCTTTGGCACCGGCTGCGTCGCCGCGCTCAAGGTCGCGGGCGCCAGCTTCGGGCTGTGGGAAATCAGCATCATCTGGGGCGTAGGCGTGAGCATGGCCATCTACTTCAGTGCCGGTATTTCAGGTGCGCACCTGAACCCGGCGGTGAGCATCGCCCTCACCCTGTTCGCCGGGTTCGACAAGCGCAAGCTGCCCTTCTACATGCTGGCTCAGGTGTGCGGCGCCTTCTGTGGCGCGGCGCTGGTGTACACGCTGTACAGCAACCTGTTCTTCGATTTCGAACAAGCCCACGCCATGCTGCGCGGCAGTGAAGCCAGCCTGGAGCTGGCCTCGGTGTTCTCCACCTACCCACACCCGTCCCTGTCCACCGGCCAGGCATTTGCGGTCGAAGTGGTGATCACGGCCATTTTGATGGCCGTGATCATGGCCCTGACCGACGACAACAACGGCCTGCCGCGCGGAGCCATGGCGCCGCTGCTGATCGGCCTGTTGATTGCGGTGATCGGGAGCGCCATGGGCCCATTGACCGGCTTCGCGATGAACCCGGCCCGCGATTTCGGGCCAAAACTCATGACCTTCCTGGCCGGTTGGGGCGAAATCGCCTTCACTGGCGGACGGGACATTCCGTATTTCCTGGTTCCGGTGTTCGCACCGATCCTTGGCGCCTGCCTGGGTGCCGCGACGTATCGCGGCCTGATTGCCCGCAACTTGCCAATGTCGCCTGCCGCGAACCCTGAGACAAATGACAATCGCCAGGGCGATACTCAAGTCAATTGATGCCGGCATCACGCCCAGCCCTGAACCCTTTTTTTGCAAGGCCTACGACCATGACAGACACCCAGGACAAGCACTACATCATCGCCCTGGACCAGGGCACCACCAGTTCGCGGGCGATTATCTTCGACCGTGATGCCAACGTGGTGGGCACCTCCCAGCGCGAGTTCGCCCAGCACTACCCGCAGGCGGGCTGGGTCGAGCACGACCCGATGGAGATCTTCGCCACACAGAGCGCGACCATGGTCGAGGCCTTGGCCCAGGCTGGTATCAGCCACGCCCAGGTCGCCGCGCTGGGCATTACCAACCAGCGCGAAACCACCGTGGTATGGGACAAGGAAACCGGGCGCCCGGTGTACAACGCCATTGTCTGGCAGTGCCGCCGCAGCACCGAGATCTGTGCCCAGCTCAAGCGTGACGGCCATGAAGCGTACATCCGTGAAACCACCGGCCTGGTCACCGACCCGTACTTCTCCGGTACCAAGCTGAAGTGGATCCTCGACAATGTCGAAGGCGCCCGTGAACGCGCCGAGCGTGGCGAACTGTTGTTCGGCACCATCGACACCTGGCTGATCTGGAAGTTTTCGGGTGGCAAGGTGCACGTCACCGACTACACCAACGCCTCGCGCACGCTGATGTTCAACATCCACAGCCTGCAGTGGGACGACAAACTGCTGGAAATCCTGGGCATCCCGCGGCAGATGCTGCCCGAGGTGCGCCCGTCCTCGGAAGTGTACGGCCACACCAAGAGCGGCATCGCCATCGCCGGTATCGCCGGTGACCAGCAGTCGGCACTGTTCGGCCAGATGTGCGTGGAGCCAGGCCAGGCCAAGAATACCTACGGCACCGGCTGCTTCCTGCTGATGAACACCGGCGACCAGGCGGTGAAGTCGTCCCATGGCCTGCTCACCACCATTGCCTGCGGCCCACGCGGTGAAGTGGCCTATGCGCTGGAAGGCGCGGTATTCAACGGTGGTTCCACCGTGCAATGGCTGCGTGACGAACTGAAGATCGTCAACGACGCCTTGGATACCGAGTACTTCGCCAGCAAGGTCAAGGACAGCAACGGCGTCTACCTGGTGCCAGCCTTCACCGGCCTGGGTGCCCCGTACTGGGACCCGTATGCCCGTGGTGCACTGTTCGGCCTGACTCGCGGCGTGAAGGTGGACCACATCATCCGCGCCGCGCTGGAATCGATCGCCTACCAGACCCGCGACGTGCTCGACGCCATGCAGCAGGACTGCGGCCAGCACCTGTCCGAGCTGCGTGTGGACGGCGGTGCGGTGGCCAACAACTTCCTCATGCAGTTCCAGGCAGACATCCTCGGCACCTGCGTGGAACGGCCACAGATGCGCGAAACCACGGCGCTGGGCGCCGCCTACCTGGCGGGCCTGGCCTGTGGCTTCTGGAGCGGCCTGGACGAGCTGCGCGACAAGGCGATCATCGAGCGCGAGTTCAGCCCGCAGCTGGACGAAACGCAGAAAGAGAAGCTGTATGCCGGCTGGAAGAAGGCGGTCGAGCGAACCCGTGACTGGGAAGACCACGAGGCATAACGCTTGTTGGGGCCGCCACGCGGCCCCAATCGTCTACTGGCCGTCATCCCCTTCCTACGGCATTATTGCAGAATTTGTCCGGCTGCCCCAAAGGACCGCCCATGAATCTGCCCCCTCGCCAACAACAAATCCTCGAACTGGTGCGCGATCGCGGTTACGTCAGTATCGAAGAAATGGCGCAGCTGTTCGTCGTGACACCGCAAACCATTCGCCGCGATATCAACCAGCTGGCCGAGCTCAATCTGCTACGTCGCTACCACGGTGGCGCGGCCTACGACTCGAGCATCGAGAACACTGCCTACGCCATGCGTGCCGACCAGATGCGCGACGAAAAGCAGCGCATAGCCGATGCCGTGGCTCGGCAGATTCCCGACCACGCCTCGCTGTTCATCAACATCGGTACCACCACCGAATCGATTGCCCGGGCACTGCTCAACCACAACCACCTGAAAGTCATCACCAACAACCTGCATGTGGCTGCAATTCTGGCCGCCAAGGACGATTTCGAAGTGCTGGTGGCGGGTGGCACGGTGCGCCGTGATGGTGGCGTGGTTGGCCAGGCCAGCGTCGACTTCATCAACCAGTTCAAGGTCGACTTCGCCCTGGTGGGCATCAGTGGCATCGACGAAGATGGCAGCCTACTCGATTTCGACTATCAGGAAGTGCGGGTATCCCAGGCGATCATCGCCAATGCCAGGCAAGTGATCCTTGCCGCCGACTCCAGCAAGTTCGGGCGCAACGCCATGGTGCGCCTGGGTTCGATCAGCCTGGTCGATTGCCTGGTGACCGACCAGGCGCCAACCCCCGCCCTCACTCAGTTGCTCAACCAGTACAAGATCCGCCTCGAAGTGGTTTGAGCCGAAGCGGGCTGCCAAGCGGCCCGCAATTTTCGTAAATGTTCATTTTATTGTCATCTGATCAGTTTTTTCTATAGAGACTGACTGGCGACGGGCTTTATGTTGCGTTAGTATTTTCGGAAACGAACATAAATGTTCATATTCGATGTGAACAGCCTCAGGAGGCCTTGCCCGTGTCCCAGCCCGTTTCGTCCCAGCCCCCACTCGCCGACTGCTATGACCTCGCTGTGATCGGTGGTGGTATCAATGGCGTGGGCATCGCTGCCGACGCCGCTGGGCGCGGCCTCAAGGTGTTCCTCTGCGAAAAGGACGACCTGGCCCAGCACACCTCGTCGGCCAGCAGCAAGTTGATCCACGGTGGCCTGCGCTACCTGGAACACTACGAGTTTCGCCTGGTGCGCGAAGCACTGGCCGAGCGTGAAGTACTGCTGGCCAAGGCACCGCACATCGTCAAGCCGATGCGCTTCGTGTTGCCACATCGCCCGCACCTGCGCCCTGCGTGGATGATTCGTGCTGGCCTGTTCCTGTATGACCACCTGGGCAAGCGCAAGCGCCTGGGCGCTTCGCGCAGCCTGCGCTTTGGCCCGGGATACCCGCTCAAGCCAGCGATCAGCCGCGGTTTCGAATACGCCGACTGTGCCGTGGATGACGCCCGCCTGGTGGTGCTCAATGCCATGGCCGCCCGTGAGCACGGTGCGCACATCCACACGCGCACCCGCTGCCTGCGCGCCGAGCGCGTCGATGGCCTGTGGCAGGTTGAACTGCAGCACGCCGACGGCAGCCTGCAGACCCTTCGCGCCCGCGCCCTGGTCAACGCCGCCGGCCCATGGGTCGCCAGCTTCATCAAGGACGACCTCAAGCTCGATGCGCCTTATGGCATTCGCCTGATCCAGGGCAGCCACATCATCGTTCCGCGCCTGTACGAGGGCGAACATGCCTACATCCTGCAGAACGAAGACCAGCGCATTGTTTTTTGCATCCCCTATCTGGAACGTTTCACCCTGATCGGCACCACCGACCGCGAATACAGTGGCGACCCTGCTCAAGTGAAAATCACCGAGGGAGAAACGGATTACCTGCTCAAGGTGGTGAACCAGCATTTCAACCATCAGATCAGCCGTGCCGATATCCTGCACACTTACTCCGGCGTTCGCCCGCTGTGCAACGACGAATCGGACAACCCTTCGGCCGTGACCCGCGACTACACCCTTGCGCTGTCCGCAGGCGATGGCCAGGCACCGTTACTGTCGGTATTCGGTGGCAAGCTCACCACCTATCGCAAGCTGGCAGAATCGGCAATGGGCGAGCTCAAGCCATTCTTCACCGAGATGCGCGGCAGCTGGACGGCTGAAAGCCCGCTACCGGGCGGCGAGAACATGACCGACGCACAGGCGCTGGTCGATGCGTTGCTGGCACGCCATCACTGGTTACCCATGGACATTGCCAAACGTTGGGCTACCACATACGGCAGCCGCGCATGGCAACTGCTGGACGGTGTTCAAGGGCCGGTGGACCTCGGCCAGGCAATCGGCGGTGGCTTGTTCACACGCGAGGTGGATTACCTGCGCAACGAAGAATGGGCGCTGACGGCCGACGATATTCTGTGGCGGCGTACCAAGCTGGGCCTGTTCACCACAGCAGCAGAGCAGCAAACCTTGAAGCAATACCTGAACGATCGCCAGGGCGTCCAGGCTGCCTGATACCACGTAGTCGCAGGGCTTCGCCAAAGGCGCTGCCCTGCGTCAGGCCTCTTTGCGCTACAGAGGCCAACGTGCATAGGCTTCTACAGTCAAACGCTTGATAAGGGCGCTTTCTTGCGTTTCCAGGAGCCGCTTCAACTCATTGCACCGGTCCAGGTACGTCTGCTCATCGAGCGCGCCGGTCTCAACTTGTGATTCGTACGTTTCCAACGTTTGGCGATGAGCATCTACCAAGGCTCTGAATCGCTCAACGTATCTCTCCCGCAGGTAATGCTGCCAGAACTCCTGTTCAGCCAACGATTGCGCCAGTTGCTCGGTGGACTCCAAAGACAGCACTTCAGCCCTGGCGATATTGATGTCTTCCACGGTCACGAAAGCATCCAGCTCATAGTGCATACGCAGCGGTTGCGCTGGCAACTGCAGAAGCCCGGCCAGCCTGACCCGGTACGCCAGGTAGGTTTCGATGTCATCGATTCGCTCCAGGTTTCTCGGATGATTCGCGTTCACCTCCCTGAGCCACACCAGTTTGCGTGCGGCGATCCTGTCCACCTGTTGCAAGCGATACAGCGAACGCCCAAGCCTCATCAAAGCTGCTTCACTCTGCCCCTGGGCGAGGCCCGCCGTCTGTCGATGAACCAGCACACGCGTTTCCATCTGGCTGAACAGCCACAGCAGCCTGTCCTCACAGGTGGCCCGCCCGCCTGCCTGCTCGAACAACAACTCGCGCAACGCGCTGTTCTGCTCGCATGCCTCGATGATGCCCCAGGCCCTCGCCCGGTAGTACGCGGGGTATTTCCGATAATCCGGACCGCGTGCGAAATCACGCAAAAAGTTGAAGAAGTCATTCGAGCCTACCTCGCTGCGCAGGTTGCTCCACAACGCCTCGCGCTCTGTGCGCAACGGGCCAGTCGCGCCGACGAGCCACTCTGCCTGCTCGGCCTGCAGATCCCCATGATGACGGTAGGCAGGGTTGTGTTGAACCGTGTGCCGCGCAGCACTCGAAGGCCCCGGTTGTTCCTCCAGCAATGCCTCACTGGCTTCATCCAGTGGATTATCGTGCAGCGCCATTTGCTGCAAGCGGGCGCGCAGGCCCACAAGGTCGCGATTGACTTGCCGAATACGGTTGTCACGCAAGTCGGCGATACCGCGCCAAGGCAACTGCTCAATGCCTGCGGGCAACTGTTCAATATTTGCCGCTCGCAACCCCAACTGGCGCACGTTCAATAACCGCCTTACCTGCGGAGCATTGCCCAACGGGTTGTAATTGAGCTCTATCCTTTCCAGATTGAGCAACGCATTAAGGCGTCGGCTGTCCGCCGGGGTCATCACGATCTGGTTGTTATCCAGACGCAACAGGCGAAGTTCGGTCAAATGCTCTATACCCGGTGGTACCGATACCAGTCGGTTATTGCGCAGATCAAGCTGCCTCAACTGCGGGAAGCGCCGTAAAAAGTCAGCGTCGATGCTCTTTAGATCCATGTTACGCAACGCCAAGCGAGTAACATGCCCGAAGCTGATACCCGCAGGCAGCTCAGGCAGGCTACCCACGCGTTCGCCGTTGATTTCCAGCGCATAACTGCCATCCCCCCGGCGTCTAAGCTTGCGGCGCCAGCAACGCCGGATCGCGTTGCTCACCCGGCTGCGCCTTAGAAGGTCCAGCATGTTTGCATACCCGGCTCGCCAACCCGCCAGGGCCTCACGCAAGGCACGCCATTGCTGAAACAGCGCTTGGTAGTGTGACCACGGGTCAACCCGCTCGGTAACCAGGCTGAGCATGTACTGCTGCAGTTGCGCGTCGTCGAGCGTTGGAAAGATCTGCGAAATGCCGCGCCTGGCAGCTTGGCCACGGCTTTCTGCCCGGCCACTGAGTGGGTAGCCGAGCCGGCCATCGGCAAACCGCACAGGAGGACGCACACCACCGGAAATAGGCACCTGGCCTATTAGCCTTGATGCGAGGTCGCGGTGCATACGGGCGTGCCCCGCCAGCCGTTCGACCAGTTGCTGTTCGTTCAACAGTGGATCGCCGAGGGCGACTTTCTGCTCGTCACTCATGCACAACAGAAGCGCGTGCATCAGGCTGTCGGTAGGTGCGGCTACGGGGCGAGGATCCACCGTCAGGTCATGGATGCGATAGGCCTGCTCTTCTCGCACGATGCACATCACCTCTGTTGCCGACTCTGCACCTGCTTGTCCCAGCAAAGTGCCCTGTGCCGAGCCCACGCGAAGCTCGACGCGCAACGCTTCTGGCCAGGGCGCGAGCTCATGGACCAAACCGATGGCCAGCTTTTCAGTATCACCATTGACCGCCTGTCGTTGACGAAAACCGGCGCAGGCGCGATCCAACCGGCTGTCATGCAGGAACCAGCGGATACGCTCAGCCATGGCCAATGGAACTCGCCCGGTAGAACGCAATCGTTCGAGCACTTGATTGTCGACCTGCTTGCGTATCTCTTTCGCGCCGCGAACGGTAAGCCCCGGAAATGAACGCCGCATCAATGCGTCTTCCACTTCCTCGGCCTCTTGGGCGGCAGCCACCAGCAACTCCAATGCATCTGCCTGAATGGCTGGATGCAGGGTGTGCAGCCGATGGCGATCGAATGCATCCCGCAACCGTGCAGGCGCTGGCGCGTGCTCAACATGCAGTTGACGAAGCTGTGCCTCGTCAAAGCCCGTGCAATCCAGCACGGCGGTCGCCTGTTCCGCTGTCATGTCAAAAAAGTCCGCGGCCAGCCGACGTAGAAGTTGCAGCTCTCCCGTCCATTCCTGAGGCCGCTCCAGCGCATGGCGCCAGCCGCCGCTGCCGTTGCGTTCGAGTAACGGTCGATATGCCTGCTCGCGCTTCGGGTGACGGATTACCAAGTCCTTGCCATCCTGCGAGCGCGCCATCTGATAAGTGCCTTCGTGAAACTGCACTTGAGAACGCCCCAGGTGCCCCTCACTTTGCGCCATGGACAAGCCGGGAGGTTGCTCCACCCGGTATGCCGCCATGTCAGAGGAGCAGAGTTTCAATTGCCCGCCATCGAGCATCACTGGGACCAACGCTCGCACCTGCGCCGCCGCGACGCCCACCGCCGCACCCACCGCCAGGTTTTCCGCGACCGCAAACACATGCCCCAAGGCAGCCTCACGGTCTCCGAGCTGCCAATCCTGATAGCCTTCGTAGACCTCGTCGGCAATCTGAAGCGCAGCAATCCCCAACATCACCTCGCCCAGTACGGGTACGAACAACCCGGCCAGGCCTAGCAGAGTCAAGCCGGCATTTTCATAGCCGGCGAGCCGCCGGCGGCGAGCGGCGGCATCTTCGTCTCCGGTAGGCACCGCCAACACCCTGGCATCGTCGAAGATCTTGTCAATGCGCTGGGCCCGCAGATGAGCGAACAGCGGTTTGTCCAAAGGAAAATGACGACCGTCGAGTGCCAGTGCGGCTCCTTTCGCGGTCTGGGCCTGAAGGCGTTCAAGCACGGCGCTGAAAGCCATACGCTCGCGCTCGCCAATGAACCGCATGAAAAACTTGGCAAACCGTGTTTCGCGCAAGCGCAGCCCTAAATCCTGGTAGAGCGCGGCCCAGGAAGCATGCTGACGAACGGGTCGAGCAGCGTCGCCCGGTATCCAGACGATCAGCCCCGAAGGGGCGCCACCGCCATGTTCACGGCACTCGACCACCACCACACCCTGGATGCATTTGCCAAGCAAGAACAGTTGCCTGCAGGTAAGCACTGTGGTGTCGGCTGGTACGATCGGCGTGGGCGCGACAACCCTCAGCATCTGCAGGTAGCTGCGCTCATCGATGTCTGCTTTCAAAAAAGCGATGCGCACCGCTGCATCCAATGCCGTGCGCTGCGCCTCTTCAAACACAACCTCGACAGCACGCCGAGCATGGCCCGGCGTGCCGCCCGCCTCGTCAGCGGGTAACAGATGCTCTCGCAACAACCCTTGGTAGTGGCCGCCCAGGTCCAACTTACGGCAGAGCTTGGCGAACGACACGAACGAAATGGGTATCACGGCGCCTGACGCCGACTCCACCTGCCGGCGGACAACCGGCCTGGCCACGATTTCATCCTCAGCGAAATTGTGCATCGCTGCAGCCAGCAACGGCACCGCGTTCGTGCGCACCGTCCGTACCGAAGGTGGCATAGGGAAACTGCTCGGATAGAACCTGCGCTCCACAGTGCACAGCTGCGTCGAGCGCACATCGATATGGCGGTTGTGCTCCTTGTGCAAGGCCACTTCGAGGCGCGGAGCGGCAAATTTGGCCAAGCAAGGAATAGCGCTCAACAACCGATCCAACTGGTCGACACTTTGCTGCTGGCGGCTCAAAGCAAGGTTGAGCTCCTTCAGCGCATCGGCTGGCGCCTGCTTGAACCAATCGGGCAACTGCCTGGCGATCAGTGCCTCTACCGAGTCGGGTGGCAGGTCGTGCCTGGGGAAATCGCTCATGGACTGCCTCTCTATTTTGAGAAGCAGACAAGAAAGCTGAAAGAAGCCGTCATACGGTGTTAATTAAATAGTACGCAGCTTGCGCCCCGTCGATTCGTTCGGATTACCGAACGACTGCATACCCATTCATTCGGGGATTCGGACGCAAATTCTGTTACATGACCACCGCTAAACTATTGATTGCCAGGTTCTGCGGGACGTTATGATCGAAATCAGGGCTTGGCACGACTCATGCTCTACACTTGGTAGCCGAGTGCAAACGCTTCTTTCTGTATTCGTTGAACGAAAGAGTCCGCCAACGGCTCCATAAAAAAAACAAACACGTCGAGGAAAATTTGATGCGTATCGTTCGTCAATTGCTGGGCGCCGCCATTGCGGCCGCTGTGATCGCTTCGCCGGCCATGGCCGAGGAGCTGACCGGCACCCTGAAGAAGATCAAGGATTCGGGCACCATCACCCTGGGCCACCGCGACTCCTCCATCCCGTTTTCCTACCTGGCCGGCAAGCCCGAGCCCGTGGGTTATTCGCATGACATCCAACTGGCTGTCGTCGATGCCCTGAAGAAGCAACTGGGGACCGACATCAAGGTCAAGTACAACCTGGTCACCTCCCAGACCCGCATCCCACTGGTGCAGAATGGCACCGTCGACCTCGAGTGCGGCTCCACCACCAACAACGTCGAGCGCCAGCAGCAAGTCGGCTTCTCGGTCGGTATCTTCGAAGTCGGTACCCGCCTGTTGACCAAGGTCAAGGACGGTCAGCCTGCATACAAAGACTTCCCGGACTTGGCTGGCAAAAACGTGGTGACCACCGCCGGCACCACCTCCGAACGCATCCTCAAGGCGATGAACGCCGACAAGCAGATGAAGATGAACGTGATTTCCGCCAAGGACCACGGTGAAGCCTTCAACATGCTCGAAAGCGGCCGCGCCGTGGCCTTCATGATGGACGACGCCCTGCTCGCCGGCGAAATGGCCAAGGCGCGCAAACCGTCGGACTGGGTCATTACCGGCACCCCACAGTCGTATGAAATCTACGGCTGCATGGTGCGCAAGGAAGACGCAGCCTTCAAGAAAGCGGTGGATGACGCCATTGTCGGTTACTTCAAGTCGGGCGAAGTCAACAAGAGCTACGAGAAGTGGTTCATGCAGCCGATCCCGCCAAAAGGCCTGAACCTGCAGTTCCAGATGAGCGACGAGCTGAAAAAACTGATCGCCGAGCCAACCGACAAGGCCGCGGACGAGAAGAAGTCCTGATCCTCAGCAATTAGTGGCCTGGTGCTCAAGCGCACGAATCAATCCTGCAGGCCACTCATTAGTGTCTAACCTTTCATCCGAGGGCGCGTGCCGCCCTTGGATGCTCGAAGGTGCCCGTGAAACAACCGTCTGAGGGGAAATCCCGATGAATTACAACTGGGACTGGGGCGTGTTCTTCAAGTCCACCGGCGTGGGCAGCGAAACCTATCTGGACTGGTACATCACCGGCCTGGGCTGGACCATCGCCATCGCCATCACCGCCTGGATCATCGCGCTGCTGCTGGGGTCGGTCCTCGGTGTCATGCGTACCGTGCCGAACCGCCTGGTATCGGGCATCGCCACCGCCTATGTGGAACTGTTCCGCAACGTGCCACTGCTGGTGCAGCTGTTCATCTGGTACTTCCTGGTACCGGACTTGCTGCCCGAAGGCTTGCAGGAGTGGTTCAAGCAGGACCTCAACCCGACCACCTCGGCACTGATCAGCGTGGTCATCTGCCTGGGCCTGTTCACCGCAGCCCGTGTCTGCGAGCAAGTACGTACCGGTATTCAGGCGCTACCCAAAGGCCAGGAAGCCGCTGCCCGCGCCATGGGTTTCAGCCTCCCGCAGATCTACAACAACGTGCTGCTGCCGCAGGCTTACCGCATCATCATTCCGCCGCTCACCTCCGAGTTTCTCAACGTCTTCAAGAACTCCTCGGTGGCGTCGCTGATCGGCCTGATGGAACTGCTGGCGCAGACCAAGCAAACCGCCGAATTCTCCGCCAACCTGTTCGAGGCGTTCACCTTGGCCACGCTGATCTACTTCACCCTGAACATGGGCCTGATGCTGCTCATGCGCATGGTCGAGAAAAAAGTCGCCGTGCCCGGCCTGATCTCCGTGGGGGGCAAGTAAATGGATATGGATTTCAGCGAAATCATCCCTGCCCTGCCTGCCCTGTGGGACGGCATGGTCATGACCCTGCAGCTGATGGTCATGGGTGTTGTCGGCGGTATCGCACTGGGCACCATCCTGGCACTGATGCGCCTGTCCTCGAGCAAACTGCTGTCACGTCTGGCAGGTGCGTACGTCAACTACTTCCGCTCGATCCCGCTGCTGCTGGTGATCACCTGGTTCTACCTGGCCGTGCCGTTCGTGCTGCGCTGGATTACCGGCGAAGACACGCCGGTCGGTGCGTTCACCTCCTGCGTGGTCGCTTTCATGATGTTCGAGGCCGCGTACTTCTGCGAAATCGTCCGTGCCGGCGTGCAGTCGATCTCCAAGGGCCAGATGGGCGCCGCGCAAGCGCTGGGCATGAACTACGCGCAGACCATGCGCCTGATCATCCTGCCCCAGGCGTTCCGCAAGATGACCCCACTGCTGCTGCAGCAGAGCATCATCCTGTTCCAGGACACCTCGCTGGTCTACACCGTGGGCCTGGTGGACTTCCTCAACTCGGCACGTTCCAACGGCGACATCATCGGGCGCTCACATGAGTTCCTGATCTTCGCCGGCGTCGTCTACTTCATCATCAGCTTCTCCGCTTCGTGGCTGGTCAAGCGCCTGCAAAAAAGGATCACCGTATGATTTCCATCAAGAACGTCAACAAGTGGTACGGCGACTTCCAGGTACTGACCGACTGCAGCACCGAGGTCAAGAAAGGTGAAGTGGTGGTGGTCTGCGGCCCGTCGGGCTCGGGCAAGTCCACCTTGATCAAGTGCGTCAACGCGCTGGAGCCGTTCCAGAAGGGCGATATCGTGGTCGATGGCACCTCGATCGCCGACCCGAAGACCAACCTGCCCAAGCTGCGCTCGCGCGTTGGCATGGTGTTCCAGCACTTCGAGCTGTTCCCGCACCTGACCATCACCGAAAACCTGACCATCGCCCAGCGCAAGGTCCTGGGCCGCAGCGAGGCTGAAGCCACCAAGAAGGGCCTGGCCCTGCTCGACCGTGTAGGCCTCAGCGCCCATGCCAAGAAGCACCCAGGCCAGCTCTCCGGCGGCCAGCAGCAGCGCGTTGCAATCGCCCGCGCCCTGGCCATGGACCCGATCGTCATGCTGTTCGACGAACCCACCTCGGCACTGGACCCGGAGATGGTCAGCGAGGTATTGGACGTGATGGTGCAACTGGCCCACGAAGGCATGACCATGATGTGCGTGACCCACGAGATGGGCTTTGCCCGCAAGGTCGCCAACCGGGTCATCTTCATGGACAAGGGCAGCATCATCGAAGACTGCACCAAGGAAGAGTTCTTCGGTGACCAAAGCGCCCGCGACCAGCGCACCCAGCACTTCCTCAGCAAGATCCTGCAGCACTGATTCGGCCACAGCGTCCGCTGCCACGGGACCCACCGGGCAGCGGATGCTGGTCGTGACAAGGCCACTGTGATGAAATGCGACCCCTCGCTACTGCTCCCTGCCAAGCCTGCCGTGAATTCCCGCCTGATTCGTCAATTGCTGTTGCCGCCCCTGATCATCCTGCTGATGGTCGGCCTGGGCCTGGCCGGCTACCTGATAAGCGAAAACAACGGCATCCGCACGCTCAGCGAAAACGGCGAACGCCAATTGGAGCTGCACGCGCGCACGGTCGAAAGCGAGATCAGCAAGTACACCTACCTGCCGAGCCTGCTGGAGCTGGAAGACAGTGTCTCGCACCTGCTCACCGACCCGGATGGCGGCTCGCGCCAGACGGTCAACGAATACCTTGAGGGCCTGAACCGGCGCAGCCGCAGCCGGGCCATCTTCGTCCTCGACACCAACGGCCGGGTACAGGCGACCAGCAACTGGCGTGATGCCGACTCGTTCCTGGGTGAAGACCTGTCATTCCGCGCCTACTTCCAGACCGCTGTGCGCGGCGAGCCAGGGCGCTTCTACGGCATCGGCAGTACCACTGGCGAAGCCGGCTACTATCTGGCCCATGGCCTGGAAGAACACGGCAAGATCATTGGCGTGGCAGTGATCAAGGTGCGCCTGGACACCCTCGAAGAACGCTGGCAACGTGCCCGCCTGGAGGCGTTCGTCAGCGACGAGAACGGCATCATCATCCTCTCCAGCGACCCAGCCCGGCGCTTGAAATCGGTGCGCCCGCTGACCCCGCAAATCAAGGAACGGCTGGCGCGCAGCCTGCAGTACTACTGGTGGCCGCTGAACGAGTTGCAGCCACTGGCCCGGGAAACCCTGGCCGATGGCGTGGAAAAACTGACCTTCCCGGCCAATAGCGAAACCGCCCAGGGCAAGCCGCACGAAGTCGCCTACCTGGCACAGACCCGGCGGCTGGCCGACACGCCCTGGCATTTCACCCTGCTGACCCCGCTGCAAGACCTGCGTCGCGAGTCCATGGTGCAGGGCATACTGGTGGGCGTGGCCTTCGCCTTGCTGGCGATCCTCGGCATCGCCTGGAACGAGCGGCGCAAAGTGATCGCCACCCGCCTGGCAGCCCGCGAGGCGCTGGAAGAAGCCAACAGCCAACTGGAGCGGCGAATTGCCGAGCGCACCGCCGACCTGCGCGCCAGCAACGAACGCCTAAAAGGGCAGATTCGCGAGCGCCGGCATGCCGAGCAGACCTTGCGCCACGCCCAGGATGAGCTGGTGCAGGCAGGCAAACTGGCCGCCATCGGGCAAATGTCCACCAGCATTGCCCACGAGCTGAATCAGCCACTGGCGGCGCTGCGCACCTTGTCTGGCAATACCGTGCGCTTCCTCGAACGCGGGGCGCTGGAAACCGCCAGTGCCAACCTGCGCACCATGAACGACCTGATCGACCGCATGGGCCGCATCACCGCCAGCCTGCGCTCGTTCGCCCGGCGCGGCGACGACAGCGGCCAGGCTTCACTGGCCAAGGCGGTGGAGGCTACCTTGCAGGTGCTGGCCAACCGCATCAGCGCCTGCCACCTGCAACTGCACCACCAGTTCGAGGACCAGCAACTGGCCATCGACCAAACTCGCCTGGAGCAGATTCTGGTCAACCTGATCGGCAACGCCCTCGATGCCATGGCCGCGCAACCGCTCCCCGAGCTGTGGCTCGAAGGCGAGCTGCAAGGCGACAAGTACCGTTTGCAGGTGCGCGACAACGGCCACGGTATCGACGCCGAGGCGCGCAAGCACCTGTTCGAACCTTTCTTCACCACCAAACCGGGCGAACATGGCCTGGGCCTGGGCCTGACCCTGTCGGCGAGCCTTGCCGCCGCCGCCAAGGGCAGCCTGAACGTCGAGCACCCCGCCACCGGCGGCACGGCCTTCGTCCTGGCCCTGCCCCTGGTTTCTCCCCCTAGCGAATCGGCAGAGCATCCATGAACCAAGCGCCACTTACCGTCCTGATCGTCGAAGACGACCCGCATGTGCTGCTCGGCTGCCAACAGGCACTGGCCCTCGAGGACATCGCCTGCGAAGGCGTGGGCAGCGCCGAACAGGCACTGGAGCGCATCGGCGACGATTTCGCCGGCATTGTCGTCAGCGATATCCGCCTGCCGGGCATCGATGGCCTGGAGTTGCTCAATCGCCTCAAGGCCCGTGACCGCAGCCTGCCGGTGGTGCTGATTACCGGCCATGGCGATATCGACATGGCCGTCGGCGCCATGCGCAACGGTGCCTACGACTTCATGGAAAAACCGTTCTCCCCCGAGCGGCTGGTCGACGTGGTGCGCCGCGCATTGGAGCAACGTGGGCTGTCGCGCGAAGTAGTGGCCCTGCGCCGCCAACTGGCCGAACAGAGCAGCCTGGAGGGGCGCATCATTGGCCGCTCGCCGGCCATGGAGCACTTGCGCGAATTGATCGCCAACGTTGCCGATACTTCAGCCAACGTACTGATCGAAGGTGAAACCGGCACCGGCAAAGAGCTGGTCGCGCGTTGCCTGCACGACTTCAGCCGCCGCCAGGGTCAGCCGTTCGTGGCGCTGAACTGTGGCGGCCTGCCGGAAAACCTGTTCGAAAGCGAGATTTTCGGCCACGAGGCCAACGCCTTCACCGGTGCCGGCAAACGCCGCATCGGCAAGATCGAACATGCCAATGGCGGTACGCTGTTCCTCGATGAAGTGGAAAGCATGCCGATCAACCTGCAGATCAAGCTGCTGCGCGTGCTGCAGGAGCGCACCCTGGAGCGACTGGGCTCGAACCAGAGCATCCCGGTGGACTGCCGGGTGATCGCGGCGACCAAAGCCGACCTCGATACCCTGGGCCAGAGTGGCCAGTTCCGCAGCGACCTGTACTACCGGCTGAACGTGGTAACCCTCGAACTGCCTCCGCTGCGTGAACGCCGTGAGGACATCCTGCAATTGTTCGAACACTTCCTGCAGCAGTCGGCCCTGCGCTTCGACCGGGAAACACCGACACTGGACAGCCAGACACTATCGCGTCTGATGGCCCATGACTGGCCGGGCAACGTGCGCGAGTTGCGCAACGTGGCCGAACGCTACGCCCTCGGCCTGCCAGCGTTCAAGAAAGGCCCCAGTGGTGGTGCCAGCCAAGGCCTGGGCTTTGCCGAGGCGGTGGAAGCATTCGAACGCAACCTGCTCAGCGATGCGCTGCAACGCACCGGCGGCAACCTGAGCCAGGCCAGCCAAGAGCTGGGCATGGCCAAGACCACGCTATTCGACAAAGTGAAAAAATACGGCCTCGGCTGAGTTCAACCCAAACTGGAAAGACAACGTGGACCTGGTATTCAAAGCTGCCCTGGGCGCTGGTGTGGTGCTACTGCTGGCGGTGCTGTCGAAAACGCGCAACTACTACATCGCCGGGCTGGTGCCGCTGTTCCCCACCTTCGCCCTGATCGCCCATTACATCGTCGGCAAGGGGCGCAGCATTGCCGACCTGAAGACCACCATTGCCTTTGGCATGTGGTCGATCATTCCGTACTTCGTGTACCTGGCGACCCTGTATGTGCTGGTCGATCGCCTACGCCTGGAAGCATCGCTGGCGTTGGCCACGGTGGCCTGGCTGATGGCCGCTACCGTGCTGGTGACCGTGTGGGTGCGGCTGCACTGAGCCTGCAACCTGCCTTTGGTTCACAACCCGGCGATGTGCGTGACATCCTGCCGGTGCGCCTGCAGGTAGGGCAACACCGCCCCCAGCAGCGGCGCCTTGAAGGGTTCCTGGAAGCGGTGCGCCAAGCCCGGTATCAGGCGCAACTGGCTGCCCTGGATATGCGCCGCCAGGTGTACGCCGTGCATCACCGGCAATAACGGGTCGGCTGTGCCGTGTACCACCAGGGTCGGCACCCGCAGCTGGTTGAGCAACTCGACGCGACTCGGCTCGGCCAGAATCGCCATGATCTGGCGCTTGGCCCCGTCAGGATTGAACGCCCGGTCGTAAGCCACGGCAGCCTGGTGCAGCAACACCGCGCGGTCATCCCGTACCTCGGGGCTGCCCAGGGCCGCCAGCAGGTCGGCCTGCTGCTCGATGGCCACCTCGCGGTTCGGCGCGCTGCGCCGGGCCAGCAGTTGCACCAGCGCCGGATCCGGTGCCGGCAGCCCCGCCGCCCCTGAACTGGACATGACCAACGTCAGGCTGCGCACACGCTCGGGCGCCATCGCCGCCAGGTGCTGGGCAATCATGCCGCCCATGCTCACGCCCAGTACATGAAACTGGTGCACACCCAAGGCGTCCATCAGGCGCAGGCCGTCATCTGCCATATCCGTCAGCGTGTAGGGCGCCGCCACCGGCAAGCCCAGCTTGTAGCGCAACAACTCGACCGTCAGGTTGGCCGAAGGTGGCAACTGGTTCCAGCGTGACAGGCCGACATCGCGGTTGTCATAGCGAATGACCCGAAAGCCCTGCCGGCACAAAGCCTCGACCACATCGTCCGGCCAATGAATCAATTGCCCGCCCAGGCCCATGACCAGCAGCAAGGCCGGATCACGCGGTGAACCGACGCTCTGGTACACCAGGCTGACCGCGCCCAGTTCGGCACGCTGCACCGCTACATGTGCATCACAACGCTGTTCGGCGAAACTCGCAGGTACGCTGAACAGGAAGAAAAGAAAAAGCCAAAAAGCCCGCATGAAAGAAACACCAGAATGCAGATCCCCAGTAAAGCGCGAGTCTGATGAATTCTGTTCGGGCGCGCTGCCACAGTTCGGTGACAGTTTCATGACGCCCGCCAGACGGTGCGGCCGATCGCCCAGTCGACAGGCGCAGCAACATGAGAGAAACTCAACTCATTCCCTGTTTCCTCAAATCCACACCCCGGAGTCAGCTGTGCTGGAGATCCGTCACCTGAAAACCCTTCATGCCCTGCGCGAAGCCGACAGCCTGGTGGAGGCCGCCGAGCGCCTGCACCTGACCCAGTCGGCACTGTCGCACCAGTTCAAGGAGCTGGAAGAGCGCCTGGGCCTGCCCATTTTCGTACGCAAGACCAAGCCGATTCGCTTCACCAGCGCCGGGCTGCGCCTGCTGCAACTGGCCGATGCCACCCTGCCGCTGCTGCGCGGCGCCGAGCGTGACATCGCGCGGCTGGCCGGTGGCACTGCCGGGCGCCTGCACATGGCCATCGAATGCCACAGCTGCTTCCAGTGGCTGATGCCGACCATCGACCAGTTCCGCGATGCTTGGCCGGAAGTGGAGCTGGACCTGGCCTCCGGTTTCGCCTTTGCCCCGTTGCCGGCCCTGGCGCGCGGCGATCTTGACCTGGTGGTGACCTCCGACCCGGTGGACCTGGCAGGCATCACTTATGTGCCGCTGTTCACCTACGAGGCGATGCTGGCGGTGGCCAACCAGCACCCGCTGGCGAGCAAGCCATACATGGTGCCGCAAGATCTGCTCGACCAGACGTTGATCACCTACCCGGTGGAACGCGACCGCCTGGACATCTTCACCCGCTTCCTGGAACCGGCCGATATCGAGCCAGCCGCCGTGCGTACCTCGGAGCTGACGGTAATGATGATGCAGCTGGTGGCCAGCGGCCGTGGGGTGTGCGGCATGCCGCATTGGGCGCTGCACGAGTACAGTTCGCGCGGCTATGTGAAGGGCAAGCGCCTGGGCGAAAAAGGCCTGTTTGCCACGCTTTATGCCGCCGTGCGCACCGACATGCTCGATGCGCCGTACATGCGCGACTTCTTGCTGACGGCCAAGGACACCTCGTTCGCCACCCTCGATGGCGTCAGCGCGGTGCGTTGAGTACCTGACGGTACAGCGGCAGGATCAGGTCGCGGGTCAGGGGCGCCAGTGGCATGACGGGCGCCTGATCGGCGGCCAGCCACACCACCTCCTCGATTTCAGCAGCCGGAACCACGGCTGCGGCGCTGTCGACACGGAACAGTTCGGCCTGCACTTCAAAACCTGGCTCGTTGGCGGCTGGCGCGCTGAACTGGCCCAGGTGCACGACCTGGGCCGGGTCGATGTGCAGGCCCAGTTCCTCGTGCAACTCGCGCACCAGAGCCTGCACCGGCGTTTCACCGGCATCGATCTTGCCACCGGGCTGCATGAAGGCCTCGGTGCCACGCTTGCGTACCAGCAGGGTACGGCCCAGAGGGTCGATCAGCAGGGCGGCGGCGATGCGGATGGTGTTGGGCATGGGGTGGGCTCGCTGGAAACTATGGCCGGGGAGGATCCCATGGGGCCCTTGGCCTGACAAGGCCAGTCATTCCTGTACCGGCCGCTTCGCAACACAGGTTCTTGCTGGCCTGGCAGACGAACGGCCCCTTACCAACCCGCCACACACCCGCCATAACCAACAGATGAACCTGCCCGCCAAATACCACCCGGTGCTCGAGCTGTTCCACCCTGCCGTATGCACCTGGTTTCGTCGCCATTTCGCCACGGTCACCGATGCCCAGGCACAGGCTTGGCCGCTGATTCATGCGGGCCAATCGACGCTGCTGGCTGCACCGACCGGCTCGGGCAAGACGCTAAGTGCCTTCCTGGTCGTGCTGGACGAACTGTTCCGCCAAGGCCTGGAGCACCAGGGCGAACTGCCAGCACAGACCCAAGTCGTCTACGTATCACCGCTCAAAGCCCTGTCCAATGACATTCGCCTGAACCTGCAGGCCCCGCTCGAAGGCATCAGCCAGGCCCTCGCGGAGCAAGGCCTGAACGCGCCACGCATCACCACGGCGGTGCGCACCGGCGACACGCCGCAGAAGGAACGCGCCGCCATGCGCAAGCTGGCCCCGCACATCCTGGTGACCACTCCCGAATCGCTTTACGTGTTGATGGGCTCGGCGTCTGGCCGCGAAGGCCTGGCCAACGTGCACACGGTAATCGTCGACGAAATCCACGCCCTGGCTGGCAACAAACGCGGCGCCCACCTGGCACTTACCCTGGAGCGCCTGCAGGCCTTGTGCCGCCAGCCACTGCGGCGTATCGGCCTGTCCGCCACGCAACGCCCGGTAGAACGGGTGGCGCAGTTTCTGGTCGGTAGCGGGCGCCCCTGCGCCATTGTCGATGTCGGCCATGCGCGCAAGCGCGACCTGGCCATCGAAGTGCCGCCGGTACCGCTGGGTGCGGTGATGGCCACCGATGTCTGGGGCCTGGTCTACGACCGCCTGGCCACCCTTGCCCGTGAACATCGCACCACACTGGTATTCGTCAATACCCGGCGCCTGGCAGAGCGCATCACCCGCCACCTCAGCGACCGGTTGGG
The DNA here is from genome assembly GCF_001320565.1 of Pseudomonas sp. NBRC 111132. Taxonomy (NCBI): domain Bacteria; kingdom Pseudomonadati; phylum Pseudomonadota; class Gammaproteobacteria; order Pseudomonadales; family Pseudomonadaceae; genus Pseudomonas; species Pseudomonas sp. NBRC 111132. The sequence goes on along the minus strand of NZ_BCBI01000001.1, from coordinate 188,911 downwards.
CAAAGAAGCGGTTGCCGCGCACCATGGCAGCTTGTCCAAAGAACTGCGCCTGGATGCGGAGCAGCGGCTCAAGCGCGGCCAGCTTCAGGTGCTGGTCGCGACCGCATCGCTGGAGCTGGGCATTGATATCGGCGATGTCGACCTGGTCTGCCAGATCGCCTCGCCGGGCTCGATTGCCGCCTTCCTGCAACGGGTTGGCCGCGCCGGCCACCAGGTCGATGGTGTGCCCAAGGGGCGCTTGTTCCCCACCTCTCGCGATGACTTGATCGAATGCGTTGCCCTGCTCGACAGCGTGCGCCAGGGCGAGCTGGACGAACTGCACATCCCCCGTGCACCGCTGGATGTGCTGGCCCAGCAGATCGTCGCCGAAGCCAGCAACCAGGCCTGGCACGAACAGGCACTGCTGGATTGCCTGCGTCAGGCCACGCCTTATGCCGAGCTTGACCAGGACCACTATCAAGCCCTGCTACGCATGCTCGCCGAAGGCTACAACGGCCGCCTGGGAGTACGCAGCGCCTACCTGCACCGCGATGCGGTCAGCGGTACCTTGCGTGGCCGGCGTGGCAGCCAGCTGACGGCGCTGACCAGCGGCGGCACTATCCCCGACAACGCCGACTACACCGTGTTGCTGGAACCGCAGGCGCTGAACATCGGCAGCGTCAATGAAGACTTTGCCGTGGAGAGCATTGCCGGCGATATCTTTCAGCTGGGCAATGCCTCCTACCGCATTCTGCGCGTCGAACCGGGTCGGGTAAGAGTGGAGGATGCCCATGGCCTGCCACCTACCATTCCGTTCTGGCTGGGCGAAGCGCCGGGGCGCAGTGACGAACTGTCTGCCGCCGTGGCCCGCCTGCAGGCGCGGATCGACCAGCGACTGGCACAGGCCGGCAGCGACATGGCCGAGGTACTGACATGGTTGCAGGCTACCTTCGGACTGGGCGAGGACAGCGCCGGGCAGTTGCTCGACTACCTGGCCCGCACCCGCGAAGTGCTTGGCGCCCTGCCCTCGCAGGACACCCTGGTAATGGAGCGTTTTTTCGATGAGTCCGGCGGGACCCAACTGATCATCCATTCACCATACGGCAGCCGCATCAACCGCGCCTGGGGCCTGGCCCTGCGCAAGCGCTTTTGCCGCACCTTCAACTTCGAGCTGCAGGCAGCCGCCAGCGAAGACGCCATCGTGCTGTCGCTGTCCACCAGCCACAGCTTCGAACTGGACGAAGTGTGGCGCTACCTCAATAGCCGCAGCGCCGAGCCTATCCTCATCCAGGCCCTGCTGGACGCGCCGCTGTTTGGTGTGCGCTGGCGCTGGAACGCGGGTGTCGCCATGGCCCTGCCACGCTTCGTGGGCGGGCGCAAAGTGGCACCACAGATCCAGCGAATGAAGAGTGAAGACCTGATTGCCGCGGTGTTCCCCGACCAGATCGCCTGCCTGGAAAACATCCCCGGCGAGCGGCAGATTCCCGACCACCCGCTGGTCGAGCAAACCCTCGACGACTGCCTGCACGAGGCGATGGACAGCGAAGGCTGGCTAGCCCTGTTACGGCGCATGGAAAGCGGCGAAGTGCGCTTGCTATGCCGCGACCTGCCCACCCCTTCGCCCCTCGCTTCAGCCATTCTCAACGCGCGGCCGTATGCTTTTCTGGACGATGCCCCCCTGGAAGAACGCCGCACCCAGGCGGTGCTCAACCGGCGCTGGAACGATGTACACAGTGGCGATGACCTGGGCGCGCTGGACGCGGATGCCATTGCTGCCGTAGCGGCCGAGGCCTGGCCACAGCCGGGCAATAGCGATGAAATGCACGAAGCGTTGATGAGCCTGGGCGCCATCAGCCAAGCCGAGGTCGCGGCCAACCCCAGCTGGGACCTGCTGCTAAGGCAACTGGCCAAGGCCGGGCGCGCCTTGCGCCTAGCTGATGACAACCTCTGGCTGGCCCGCGAGCGGCTGAACCTGCTGCTGGCACTGTACCCGGCAGCACACCTGGAGCCAGCGCTCGAACTGCTCGCTGGCTTTGATCAGCCCATCGACCCGGACAGTGCACTGAGCGAGCTGCTGCGCGCCCGCCTGAGCGGCCATGGCCCGCAGACCCAGGCACAGATCGCTGCGCCATTGGGCAAATCGGCAATCGATATCGAGCACGCGTTGGCCCGCCTGGAAGCTGAAGGCTACGTGCTGCGCGGGTATTTCACCCCCGGCGCAACTGACCTGCAATGGTGCGAGCGCCATTTGCTGGCGCGCATCCACCGCTACACGGTCAAACGCCTGCGTCGCGAGATCGAACCGGTCAGCCTGCAGGACTTCATGCGTTTTCTGTTCGACTGGCAGCACCTGGCGCCTGACGAGCGCCTGCGTGGCCCGCAGGCGGTGGCCCAAGTGCTGGGCCAGTTGCAGGGGTTCCCCTGCGCCGCCGGCGCCTGGGAGGCGGAGCTGCTGCCAGCGCGCATCGACGGCTACAGCCCGCATTGGCTCGACGATGCCTGCCGCAGCGGGCAGTTTGCCTGGAGCAGGTTGGCGGCAACGGTAGCAAGCAGCACGCTGGCCAGTACGCCATTGGTACTGCTGCCGCGCGACCAACTGAATACCTGGCGCAGTCTGGCGCCCGTGCCTGCAGTCGATACCCTCGGCCTGCGCGCGCAACGTGTACACGAAACACTGAAAAGCCAGGGTGCGCTGTTCTTCGATGAACTGGCGCAGGAGGCACGCCTGCTGCCCAGCGAGCTGGAAACTGCGCTGCAAGAGTTGGTGGGGTCAGGCCTGGTCGGTGCGGACAGTTTCACCGGCCTGCGCAGCCTGATCACGCCTGCGGCCAAGCGCAGGTCACGCAACGGCCGCCGTGGACATCCGCCGCTTTCCAGCAGCATGGCGCATGCCGGGCGTTGGGCACTGCTGCGCCGCAGCGATACACCACCGGATCACGAACAGCGCCTGGAGCACATTGCCCGCACCCTGCTGCACCGCTATGGCGTTATCTGCTGGCGGCTGCTGGAGCGCGAGAGTGATGTATTGCCGCCGTGGCGTGAGCTGCTGCGCTGCTATCACCGGCTGGAGGCGCGGGGCGAGGTCCGTGGCGGGCGCTTCATTGCCGGGCTGGCTGGTGAACAGTTCGCCCTGCCGGAGGCGGTGGGGTTGCTGCGGCAGGTCAGGCGACGTGAACCAGACGCAGCGCTGCAGGTAATCAGTGCCGGCGACCCGCTGAACCTTGTCGGCTCGCTGCTGCCCGGAGCGAAAGTGCCAGCGGTGAGTGGTAACCGCCTGCTGTATCGCGACGGGGTACCGGTGGCGGTTCAGGTAACCGGGCGTTGTTCATTTCTGGTCGACGCACCCGCACAAGAGCAGGACAACTGGCGGCAGATACTGCTGCGCGAAACACGCCCAAAGAGGTAAGTGCCAGACCAGGGACCTTGCGCGAATGATTTTCGCTACCCCGATTTTAATTTGCAGCGCCTGACAACTTGGCTATGGTCGGGGTTTGCCCCCAGGCCCTGAGCCTGACCGCGCCATCGCAAGGACCCTGTATGAGCCTGTCACTTCTCAGTCGCTATGCCTTCTTCGCCGCCTGTGTGTTGTTCACCCTGGCGAGCCTGCCTTTCACCCACCATGAATGGTTGTGGCCGTTCACCCTGACCACCGGCATCCTCAGCTTGATCGGCGTGTTCGACCTGCTGCAGCAGCGCCATGCGGTACGTCGCAACTATCCGATCCTGGGCAACATCCGCTATCTGGTCGAGGCCATTCGCCCGGAAATCCGTCAGTACCTGTTGGAGTCCGACAGCGACGCCCTGCCGTTCTCGCGCGCCCAGCGTTCGCTGGTGTATGCCCGGGCTAAAAACGAAGCCTCGGACAAACCGTTCGGCACGCTGATCGACGTCTATGAGTCCGGTTTCGAGTTCATCGGCCACTCCATGCGCCCGGCGCCGTTGGCCGACCCGGCCAGCTTCCGCGTCATCGTCGGCGGGCCACAGTGCAGCCAGCCGTATTCAGCGTCGATCTTCAATATTTCGGCCATGAGCTTCGGCTCGCTCAGCGCCAATGCCATCCGCGCGCTCAACCAAGGCGCCAAGCTGGGCAATTTCCACCATGACACCGGCGAGGGCAGCATCAGCCCGTACCACCGCGAGCACGGTGGCGACCTGGTGTGGGAGCTGGGCAGCGGCTACTTCGGCTGCCGCACCCCGGACGGGCGCTTCGACCCCGAGCGCTTCGCAGCCCAGGCACGCACCCCACAGGTGCGCATGATCGAAATCAAGATGAGCCAGGGCGCCAAACCCGGCCACGGCGGCATCCTGCCCAAACACAAGGTCACCCAGGAAATTGCCGAAACCCGTGGCGTGCTGATGGGTGAGGACTGCATTTCGCCGTCACGCCACAGCGCGTTCTCCACCCCGATCGAGATGATGCAGTTCATCGCCCAACTGCGTGAACTGTCCGGCGGCAAGCCAGTGGGCTTCAAGTTCTGCCTGGGCCACCCGTGGGAGTTCATGGGCATTGCCAAGGCCATGCTGGAAACCGGCATTCTGCCCGACTTCATCGTCGTCGATGGCAAGGAAGGTGGCACCGGCGCGGCGCCCGTGGAGTTCACCGACCATATCGGCGTGCCGCTGCGTGAAGGCCTGCTGTTCGTGCACAACACCCTGGTCGGCCTGAACCTGCGTGACAAGATCAAACTGGGTGCCAGCGGCAAGATCGTCAGCGCCTTCGACATCGCCAGCGTGCTGGCCATTGGCGCCGACTGGGCCAACTCGGCACGTGGCTTCATGTTCGCCATTGGCTGCATTCAGTCGCAAAGCTGCCACACCAACAAATGCCCGACCGGCGTGGCCACGCAAGACCCGCTGCGCCAGCGCGCCCTGGTGGTGCCGGACAAGGCGCAGCGGGTGCTGAACTTCCACCACAATACCTTGCGTGCCTTGGCTGAAATGCTCGCGGCGGCAGGCCTGGAGCATCCGGCGCAATTGGAAGCCAAGCACCTGGTTCGGCGCATCTCGGCTACCGAAATCAAGCTGTTCTCGCAGATGCATGTGTTCTTGAAACCAGGTGAGTTGCTGACCGGCGAGGTGAATGGGCAGTTCTATTCGCGGATGTGGCAACTGGCGCGGGCGGACAGCTTTGAGCCACACAGCGAAGTGGCGGCCTGATAGGGCCATGGGGCCGCTTTGCGGCCCCAGCTACTTCAAATCAGGAAGCGGTACTCGCTACACCTTGTACTTCTTTGGGTGCCAGACGGAACGCGTAATACAACACCGTCAGCAGCACCAGGAACGCCGGGCCGATGTACAGGGCCACACGGGTATCCTCGAAGTAGGCCATCAAGCCGACCACCAGCACCAGGAAGGCCAGTGCCAGGTACGAGCTCAGCGGCCACAGCCACATGCGGTACTTCAGCGCCTTGCGTTCGGCGGTAGTCAGGCCAGCACGGAACTTCAGCTGTGCCAGCAGGATCATCACCCAGGTCCAGATCGCACCGAAGGTGGCGATCGAAGTCACCCAGACGAAGACCTTTTCCGGCACCAGGTAGTTGGCCAGCACGCCCAGCAGCAACGCGCCGATCGACAGCAGCAGGGCATTACGTGGCACGCCATTCTTCGACGTACGGGCGAAGGCCGCCGGGGCCTGGCCATTCTGCGCCAGGCTGTAGAGCATGCGCCCGGTACTGAAGATACCGCCGTTGCACGACGACAGCGCCGCAGTGATGACCACGAAGTTGATGATGCCGGCAGCGGTCTTGATCCCGAGGCGCTCGAAGGTCATGACGAACGGGCTGCCTTGGCTGCCGATTTCGTTCCATGGGTAGATCGACAGGATCACGAACAACGCACCGACATAGAACAGCAGGATGCGCCAGAACACCGAGCCGATGGCCTGCGGAATGGTCTTTTGCGGGTTGCGTGCTTCACCAGCGGTCAAGCCGATCATTTCCACGCCCAGGTAGGCGAACATCACCATCTGCAACGACATCAGCACGCCAGTCACGCCATTGGGCATGAAGCCGCCATTGCTCCACAGATTGGAGATACCGACGGCCACACCGTCGTTGCCGAAACCGAAGGCGATGACGCCAATGCCGCCGATGACCATGGCAATGATGGTGACGATCTTGATCAGGGCGAACCAGAACTCGAATTCACCGAAGGCCTTCACCGCCACCAGGTTGACCGCGCCCATGCTGCCTAGCGCCGCCAGGGCCCAGATCCAGCGTGGTACGTCGGGGAACCAGATGCCCATGTAGATGGCCACCGCGGTGATTTCGGCAACGCAGGTCACCAACCACAGGAACCAGTAGTTCCAACCGGTGAGGAAGCCCGCCAACGGGCCGAGGTAGTCCTGTGCATAACGGCTGAAGGAGCCGGCGACAGGGTTGTGCACGGCCATTTCACCCAAGGCGCGCATGATCACCAGGATGGCCAGGCCGCCGATGATGTAGGAGAACATGATGGCTGGGCCGGCCATTTCGATAGCCTTGGCCGAACCGAGGAAAAGACCGACACCGATACAGGCGCCCAGCGCCATCAGGCGGATGTGCCGTTCGCCCAGTTCGCGCTTGAGCGGGCCGCCTTCAGTGGCCTGGCCGTGGGCAGAGTGGTTGCCGACTGGCATAGCAATACAACCTCATTTTGTTATTGGATTTGACCTTCGTGCAGCACCGACCATGCCGATAGGCGTGATGTTGGCTTGCCAGGCTGGCCTCGTGGGCCGGCCCGTGTGCCGGAGTAGAGCGCCCGGCAAGGCGAAGGGGGCGAGCAGTATAGGAAGACCCTTGTAGGGATTTTCGCTGTATATACAGGAATAATCAGCAAGTTCTCTCGAGCCTGGGGGCGCTGGCTTGCCTGCGATCAGGCGTCCAGCGGCCGCAAAACCTCCGCGGCACCATAGCAATATCGCCGTATGAAGAAACCCACACCAAAGCCGCATAGCCCTACGCCGCTTTTCTCCACCTCCTACAAATTTTTCACCTCACCCGCTCAACGTCTAAGCTTCAGACAAGCAAGACGAAAACACCTGGCCGGATAGAAGACTATGGGCGCACTGTGGCAATCGGAACCAAGCAGAACGGAAGCACCCGAGATACCTCCGGCCGAGACGCCACAACCCAAGTCCCCCCGTCAGCGTCGGCTATGGTGGCGGCTGATCATCCTTATCCTGCTGGTGGCACTGGTAGCCATCGGTGTGGCCGCGTATGACGAATTCCGTACCTCCGAGCTGCAATCGCGCGAGTTCAGCAAACTGGCCGGTACGCTGACCTACTCGCTGCAGCCCGGCCCCAGCGATGCCATCATCTACCCAGGTGATGGGCCGTTCGACAAACGCCTTGGCTATAGCGCCCTGGGCGAATTCCTGCCGCGCCTGCTCAAGCGCGACTACCTGATCAGCGAACAGGTGAAGTTCTCACCGGCATTGATGAACTACGTCGATCATGGGCTGTTCGCCCCCTATATCGAGAAGATCCAGGCCGGCCTGTCGATCACCGACTGCCGCGGCGACACGCTGTACCAGTACAACTACCCACAGCACCTGTACCCGGATTTTGCAGCGATCCCGCCGGTGATGGTGAACAGCCTGCTGTTCATCGAAAACCGCGACCTGCTGGACACCCAAGACCCACGTAACAACCCGGCCGTGGACTGGCCACGCTTCGCCAAGGCCGCCTACAGCCAGGTGGCCAAGTACCTGGCCCTGCCCGGCCAGTCTGCCGGTGGCAGCACCCTGGCCACACAGCTGGAGAAGTATCGCCACTCACCCGATGGCCTGACGGTGTCGGGCGCGGAAAAGATCCGCCAGATGGTTTCTGCCAGCGTGCGTGCCTACCAGGGCGGCCCTGACACCACCGAGGCACGTCAACGCATCGTGCGCGACTACCTCAACAGCGTGCCGCTGTCGGCGGTGCCTGGGCATGGTGAAGTACATGGCATGGCCGAAGGCCTGCGGGTGTGGTACGGCGCCGACTTCGACCAGGTCAACCAGGCCCTGAACGCCACCTCCACCGACCCCGAAAGCATGGCCGCGCGCGGGTTGGCCCTGCGCCAGGTGCTGTCGCTGATGATTGCCCAGCGCCGTCCCTCGCATTACTTGTCCAAAGGCCGGGTCGAGCTGGCAGAGCTGACCGACGCGCACATTCGCGTGCTCGCCGCCAACAAAATCATCGAGCAACCACTGGCCGATGCCGCACTGGCCAGCAAGGCGGTGTACCGCGACTGGGTAGCGCAACCGACCATCGTGCCGATCGTTACCAACAAGGGCATCAGCCTGGCGCGCAACCGCCTGGCAGCCATGCTCAACCGCCCGCTGTACGACCTCGACCGCCTCGACGTGTCGGCCACCAGTACCTTGCAGGCTGACCTGCAGTTGCAGGTCAGCCAGTACCTGAAAAACCTTGCCGACCCAGCGTTTGCCGCGCAGATGGGCCTGATCGGCGAGCGCCTGCTCACCGCCAAGACCACCGACCAGGTGAGCTACAGCTTCACCTTGTTCGAGCGCACCGCCGATGGCTCCCGGGTGCGGGTGCAGACCGACAGCACCAACCAGCCCTTCGACATCAACGAAGGCAGCAAGTTGGAACTGGGCTCCACCGCCAAGTTGCGGGTACTGACCACCTACCTGGAAATCATCGCCGAGCTGCACGACAAATACGCCGGCAAACCTGCCGCCGAGTTGAAGAAGGTCGACGTGGCCGAACTCGACCGCATCACTCAATGGTCGCTGGAATGGCTGGCGCAGAACAGCAAGAACCAAAGCCTGGATGCCATGCTCGACGCTGCGCTTGAGCGCAAATACTCCGCCAACACCGGTGAAGCCTTCTTCACAGGCGGCGGCATGCACGTGTTCAACAACTTCCGCAAGGAAGACAACAACCGCAACCCGACACTCAAGGATGCGCTGCGCGAATCGATCAACCTGCCGTTCATCCGCCTGATGCGCGACCTGGTGCGTTACGTGACCTACCAGCAGCCGTACAACCGTGTGCCGCTGCTCAAGGACGACGCAGACCCACGCCGCCAAGAATACCTGGCTCGCTTCGCCGACAAGGAAGGCACCAACTACCTGATGCGTTTCTGGAAGAAGTACCAGCGCAAAACCTCGCAGCAGCGCCTGGACACCTTCCTCGACAGCATGCGCGTGACCCCGCAGCGGTTGGCGGCGGTGCACCGCTACCTGTTCCCCGAGGCCGGCCAGGAAACGTTCAACGCCTTCGTGCGCGCCCACCTGAAGGGTGACAAGATCGTGCTGGGCAAGCTGACCGACGGCCGCCTGTCAGAGATGTACGAGGCTTACGGCCCAGGCAAGTATGACTTGCCCGACCAGGGTTACATCGCCAAGGTCCACCCGCTGGACTTGTGGCTGCTCGGCTACCTGCTGAAGAGCCCAAGCTCGACCTTGACCGAAATGATCAACGCCAGCCGTTTCGAACGCCAGGAGGTGTATGGCTGGCTGTTCAAGAGCCGCTACCAGGGCGCCCGTGACAGCCGTATCCGCACCATGGTCGAGATTGAAGCCTTCCTCGATATCCACCAGCGCTGGAAGCGCGTGGGCTATCCATTCGACCACCTGGTGCCCTCGCTGGCCACCGCCATCGGCAGTTCGGGCGACCGCCCCGCCGCGCTCTCCGAACTGGTCGGGATCATCCAGAACGACGGCATTCGCCTGCCAACCCTGCGCATAGACACCCTGCACTTCGCCGCCAACACACCTTACGAGACCAAACTGGTCACCGACCCGGACCGGGGCGTGCGGATTCTGCCGGTTGAAGTGGCGCGTGCGCTCAAAGGCGCCATGTCGCAGGTGGTCGATGCAGGTACCGCGCGGCGTATTTCTGGCAGTTTCAAGCTGCAGGACGGCACGCCACTGGTGATGGGCGGCAAGACCGGTACTGGCGACAACCGCATCGAGAGCTTTGGTGCCGGCGGTCGGCTGATCGGCTCGCGCTCGTTGAACCGTACTGCCACTTTCGTGTTCTTCCTGGGCGACAACCACTTCGGCACATTGACCGCCTTCGTACCTGGGCGCTCGGCGGAGGCCTTCAAATTTACCTCGGCACTGCCGGTGCAGGTGCTCAAGGGCATGGCACCGATACTGATGCCGTACCTGCAGCCGGGCAATCCGAACGAATGCAAGCCACCGCAGGTTGCCATGCACACGCAACCGCCGACAGGGAACATATCGACGAACTAGATGATAATCATCTGCATTCAGGGGCTTGTCTTTAGATATATCTTGAGTAATATCTTACGATATATCGCAAACGACGGAGCCCCATCCTTATGCGCGAACACACCCCCCATGACCCCTTCGAGCGGCGCCCTGGCCGTGGTGAGCGCGGCCCACGCGTTTTCGCCCCCGGTGACCTCAAGCTGCTGATGCTGGACCTGCTGGCCGAACAGCCCGGCCACGGTTACGACCTGATCCGCCAGATCGAAAACCTGTTCGACGGCAGCTACAGCCCAAGCCCCGGGGTGATCTACCCAACGCTGAACTTTCTTGAAGAAGCCGAGCTGATCAGCGGCCAAGTGCAAGGTAGCAAGCGCCTCTACGCCATCACCGATGCCGGCCGCAGCGCCCTGGTCGAACAGGCTGTCGCCTTGGATGGCGTGCGCATGCGCATCGAAGTCAGCAAACGCGCCCTGCGCGGTCACGACCGCCCGCCAGAGATCCATGAAGCGGTCGGCAACCTGCGCCACGCACTGCATATGCACAGCGGTCGCTGGACACCGGAAGAAATCGAACGGGTCCGCGACTTGCTCAACCATACCGCCAAGGCCATCGCCTCCGGGCCGGCCGAACCTGTCAGGGAGACTGCCCATGAGTGACACCATTCACCGCGTCAACCACGAGATCCGCCAGCGTCGCCTGCAAGTATTGCGGGTCACCGAGCTGACCCCACGCATGCGCCGCATCACCCTGGGTGGTGCCGAACTGCAAGGCTTCACCAGCGTGGGCAGCGACGACCATATCAAGTTGTTGTTTGCCGAAACGCCGGAGCAACAACAGGCCATCGACGCCCGTAATCTGGGTCGGGACGGTGGCGCGCGACCAACCATGCGCGAATACACGCCACGGCGCATCGACCTGGTGACCAACGAGCTGGACATCGACTTCGTGCTGCACGGCGACGGCCCTGCCTCTACCTGGGCGGCACAGGCGGCGCCTGGGCATACCCTGAGCATCGCCGGGCCACGGGCGTCACTGGTGGTGCCGGATATTTTCGACAGCTACCTGTTGATCGGTGATGAAACCGCCATCCCGGCGATTGGTCGCCGCCTGGAGGAATTGCCGGCGGGCCGCCAGGTGCTGGCGGTGATCCAGATCGAAGACGAGCAGGAGCGCCAGCCGTTGCCGAGCAAGGCACAGGTCGAAGTCATCTGGGTGCGCCGCCAGCAGGAAGACTTGCTGGCCCTGGTGCGGAACCTGACCTTGCCGCAAGGCCGGTTGTATGGCTGGGTGGCGTTGGAAAAGGCCCTGACCCGCCAGGCCAAGGTGCTGCTGCTGGAGAAAGGGGTGCCGGAAGATGCGCTGAAAGCTGCGGCCTACTGGCGTGCCGACGGGACTGCGGACGACGAGTAATGGTTATCGCCTGCTACGGCCTCTTCGCGGGTTCACCCGCGAAAAGGCCAGCACAGGCTAAGCAAATTTGCGCAACCCACGCCACCGATCCACCCCCAGCAATACCAGCCCGATTCCCCAGAACCCCACCAGCACCCCCAGGGCATTGAGCATCACCTGCCCATACCCAAGGCTCGCCACATCGATGAACGGGTAGGCATACACGCCAATCTCGCTTCCACGCCACAACGCATAGCCGAAATAAACCGTCGGGTACACCGCCCACAGTGCCAGGTGCCCTAGCCGCAGCCTGCCCTTGGGCACCTCGCGCCACCAGTACAAGGCATACAGCACCGGCATCACGTCGTGCAGCAACTCGTCCGCCAGCCATTGCCAGCCCTGCGGTTGCCACAAGTGGCGCAGCAACACACTGTAGGCCAGCGCCACCAGCACGATGCTGGCGGCCACTGCGGAGCTCACCGAGGGTGACAGGAAAAACCGCTTGCCACGGCCTTCGTGGCCGAACGCCGCATAGCTGAGCACCGTTGCCACCAACGTGTTGGTCAGCACGGTGAAGTAGCCGAACACATTGATCAGGCCGCCAATCAGGCTGGCCTGTTCTTGCCAGCGCGCCAACAGTACCAGGTACACCTGCACGGCCAGACCGAACCAGCCCAGCACCGCCATGCCGGCCAGCCAAGGACGACGCAGCATGTCAGGCCTGACGCTGCAGCTTCACATACAGCTGCTCGACCTTTTCCCGCGCCCACGGTGTCTTGCGCAGAAAGGTCAGGCTCGACTTGATGGTCGGGTTGCTCTTGAAGCAGCGCACATCAATGCGCTCGGCCAGGCCCTGCCATTGGTAGTGCGCCACCAGCTCGGTGAGGATCTGTTCGAGGGTCTTGCCGTGCAGCGCGTTATGTTGGGCCGTGCTCATGCTGTGCTCCGTAGGAAAGATGCGCACCTTACACGAGTGTAGTGGTGGGTGGGATCCGTCGAGTCGACAGAAAAAATGCTGGCCAGGGGCAAAACCACTGTGCTGAAATAGTTATGTTATGTTGTAACACTAATAAAGCATCTGCCAAGGAACGCCCCATCCCCATGCTGTACTCACCGCTTCGCCTCTCCCCCCTTGCCGTCGCGCTCTGGCTGGCTGCGCCGCCCAGCCAGGCCGTGGAACTCGAACCCCAGGTCATCACCGCCAACCCGTTGGGCAACCGCCAGCTGGCCGCCCCCAGCACCGTGCTCGAAGGCGAAAACCTGCTGCGACAACAGCACGGTAGCCTCGGTGAAACCCTGAACAAGCAGCCCGGTGTCGCCTCTACCTGGTTCGGCCCTGGCGCCAGCCGCCCGGTGATCCGCGGCCTGGACGGCGACCGCATTCGCATCCTGCGCAATGGCGTCGGTGCCCTGGATGCCTCATCGCTGTCCTATGACCACGCTGTACCGCTGGACCCGGTCACCGTTGACCGCGTCGAGATCGTCCGCGGCCCCGCCGCCTTGCTCTACGGCGGCAACGCCATTGGCGGGGTAGTCAACACGTTCGACAACCGCATCCCGGATTCGCCGATCGAAGGCATCCACGGTGCCGGTGAGCTGCGCTATGGCGGCGCCGATACTACCCGCAGCAGCGCCGGCAAGCTGGAGGCCGGCAACGGTGCCTTCGCCCTGCACCTGGACGCCAACAGCCGCCAGTTCAACGACCTGCGTATTCCCGGCTACGCCCGCAGTGCCAAGGTGCGCGATGCCGATGAGCCGGGTAGCAAGCACCGCCTGGAAAACAGCGACGGCCGCCAGGACGGTGGCGCGGTAGGCGGTGCCTATCACTGGGACCACGGTTACGCCGGCCTGTCGTACAGCCGTTACGACAGCAACTACGGCTCGGTGGCCGAACCCGGTGTGCGCCTGGACATGCAGCAGGACCACTACGCCTTCGCCTCCGAGCTGCGCGACCTTGACGGCCCGTTCAGCTCGGTCAAGGTCGATGCCGGCTACACCGACTACGAACACAGCGAAATCGAAGAAGGCGAAGTCCACACCACCTTCAAGAACAAAGGCTACGAAGCGCGCATCGAAGCCCGCCACCAACCACTCGGGCCGGTGGAGGGTGTGGTGGGTGCTCAGGTCAGCCGCAACGAGTTCTCCGCCCTGGGTGAGGAGGCCTTCGTCCCGCACACCAATACCGACAGCCTGGCGCTGTTCATGCTCGAGCAGTGGCAGGCCACGGAACGCCTGAACCTGAGCCTGGGCGCACGCATGGAGCACACCCGGGTCGACCCGGACGCCAAAGGTAACGAAAACTTCGTCGACGCCGACAGTGCCAGCAGCTTCAACGCGTTCAGCCTGTCTTCGGGGGCGGTGTACCAGCTCGACCCGATCTGGTCGCTGGCCGCCAACCTCGGCTACACCGAGCGCGCGCCGACCTTCTACGAGCTGTACGCCAATGGTGCGCACGTGGCCACCGGCGCCTTTGAAGTCGGCGATGCCAGCTTGAACAAGGAAAAGGCCATTTCCGCTGACCTGGCGCTGCGCTTCGACAATGGCACCCATAAAGGCAGTGTCGGGGTGTTCTATAGCCACTTTCGCAACTACATCGGCCTGATCGGCACCGGCAACACCCGCGAGGGCGGGCATGACCACGACCACGACGAGGATGACCACGACCACGATCATGGCCATGAGGGCTTCCCGGAATACCAGTACCAAGGCGTGCGGGCACGCTTCTACGGCATCGAGGCCCAGGACCGCTGGCAACTGGTCGAGAACCGTTACGGCAGCTTCGCCCTGGAGTTGTCCGGTGACTACACCCGGGCCAAGAACCTCGACAGTGGCGAGCCGCTGCCCCGTATCGCCCCACTGCGCCTGAACAGCGGCCTGGTCTGGGAGCTCGACCGCTGGCAAGCGCGGGTAGATGTGCAACATGCAGCATCGCAACATCGCAAGCCGGCCAACGAAACCAGCACCGAGGGCTATACCACACTGGGGGCCAGCGTTGGCTACCGCTTCGAAGTTGGCCAGAGCCAGTGGCTGGCATTTGTACGCGGTGAAAACCTGACCGACCAGACCGTGCGCTACGCCAGCTCGATCCTGCGCGATATCGCGCCGGCGCCGGGGCGGAGTGTGGAGGTCGGGTTGCGTACCACCTTCTGAAATCATGGGGCTGCGCTGCAGCCCTTTTTTTAAGACTGTTACCCAATGGGCAACAATCAACTGCGACAAATTGTCTTTTTTTCTTACAACTTCCGCTATATCCTCCCCGCCTGAAGCTGAATCGCTTCACCGAAACCATCTTGTCGCCATATCCATTGAAGGCCTGGCCCTTCGATGCGCTTGCCGTTTTTTCAATAATCAAAAGATAGCGCTATCTCATGTTTCAACTGCCCAAAACCTGTTACATCGGCCTTGCCCTTGGCGCCTTGGCGACACCCGCCAGCGCCAGCGAAATGTTCGCCAGCGACTCCCCGTGGATGCTCGGAGACTGGGGCGGCACCCGTAGCCAATTACTGGAACAAGGCTACGACTTTACCCTCGGCTATACCGGCGAGATGGGCAGCAACCTGCACGGCGGTTACGACCACGACCGTACCGCGCGCTACAGCGACCAGTTCACCTTTGGCAGCCACCTGGACCTGGAAAAGATCCTCGGCTGGCACGCCACCGAATTCCAGCTGACCGTCACCGAACGCCACGGCGACAACATCAGCAACGACCGCATCAACGACCCGCGCGTTGGCGGTTTCACCTCGGCCCAGGAAGTCTGGGGCCGCGGTGAAACCTGGCGGCTGACGCAGATGTGGATCAAGCAGAAGTACTTCGATGGCGCGCTGGATGTGAAATTCGGCCGCTTCGGTGAAGGCGAGGACTTCAACAGCTTCCCTTGCGACTTCCAGAACCTGGCCTTCTGCGGCTCGCAGGTGGGCAACTGGGTGGGTGGCATCTGGTACAACTGGCCAGTCAGCCAGTGGGCCCTGCGCGTGCGCTACAACCTCACCCCTGAGCTGTACGCCCAGGTCGGCGTATTCGAGCAAAACCCCTCCAACCTCGAATCGGGCAATGGCTTCAAGCTCAGCGGCAGCGGCACCCAGGGCGCGGTAATGCCGGTCGAACTGGTATGGAGCCCGCGTATCCAAGGCCTGAAAGGGGAATATCGCGCCGGCTACTACTACAGTAATGCCAAGGCACAAGATGTTCTCAAGGACAGCAACGGTCAGCCGGCAGCCCTCAGCGGCGCCGCCTACCGCAGCAGCTCGAGCAAGCACGGCTTGTGGCTCGGCGCCCAGCAGCAGGTGACCTCGCTGGCGTCCGACCAGTCGCGTGGGCTGAGCCTGTTCGCCAACGCCACGGTGCACGACAAGAAGACCAATGCCATCGACAACTATGTACAGACAGGGCTGGTATACAAAGGGCCCTTCGACGCCCGCGCCAAGGACGACATCGGTTTCGCCCTGGCCCGTGTGCACGTCAACCCTGCCTACCGCAAGAACGCCCGCCTGGCCAACCAGGCTGCCGGCCTCGACGACTACGACAACCCCGGCTTCCTGCCCGTGCAGGACACCGAATACAGCGCCGAGCTGTATTACGGCATCCATTTGGCCGACTGGCTCACGGTACGCCCCAACCTGCAGTACATCCGCCACCCGGGCGGGGTGTCGCAGGTCGATGGCGCCCTGATCGGCGGCCTGAAGATCCAAAGCAGTTTCTAACCCTTTCTTGACCTGACGGAGAACCTACGATGAGCACTGAAGGTGCCAACCAAGGAAGCCGCTGGCTACCGCGCCTGATGGGCGCGCTGCTGTTGCTGATGGGCCTGGCCCTGCTGGCTGGCGGTATCAAGCTGAGCCAGCTGGGCGGATCGCTGTACTACCTGATCGCCGGTATCGGTTTTGCCCTCTCGGGCATCCTGCTGCTGGCCCAGCGCCGCATCGCCCTGGGCCTGTATGGCCTGGTGCTGTTGGGCAGCACCGTGTGGGCCCTGCTCGAGGTAGGCCTGGACTGGTGGCAACTGGTACCGCGCCTGGCTATCTGGTTCGCCATCGGCGTGGTGCTGCTGCTGCCGTGGGCACGTCGCCCGCTGATCGGCCCAGCCAGCAAAGCCAATACAGCACTGCTCAGCGTGGCAGTGGTCGCTTCGGGCGCTTGCGCGCTGGGCAGCCAGTTCACCCACCCCGGTGAAGTGTTCGGCGAACTGGGCCGCGAAAGCAGCGAAATGGCCAGCGCCGCCCCGGCGATGCCCGACGGCGAATGGCAGGCCTATGGCCGCACCGAACATGGCGACCGCTACTCGCCACTGCGCCAGATCACCCCGCAGAACGCCTACCGCCTGGAAGAAGCCTGGCGTATTCGCACCGGCGACCTGCCGACCGAAAACGACCCGGTGGAGCTGACCAACCAGAACACCCCGCTGAAGGTCAACGGCATGCTCTACGCCTGCACCGCGCACAGCCGCCTGCTGGCCCTGGACCCGGACACCGGCGCGGAAATCTGGCGCTACGACCCACAGGTCAAGAGCCCGACCGGCACGTTCAAGGGCTTTGCCCACATGACCTGCCGTGGTGTTTCGTACTATGACGAAAACCGCTACGTCAGTCGCGACGGCAGCCCTGTGCCGAAAATTACCGAGGCCGGCCAAGCCGTGGCCCAGGCCTGCCCGCGCCGCCTGTACCTGCCTACCGCAGATGCCCGCCTGATCGCCATCAACGCCGACAACGGCAAGGTCTGCGAAGGCTTCGCCAACCAGGGTGTGATCGATCTCACCACCGGCATCGGGCCGTTCACTGCCGGCGGCTATTACTCCACCTCGCCTGCCGCGGTCACCCGTGACCTGGTGATCATCGGTGGCCACGTCACCGACAACGAGTCGACCAACGAGCCGTCCGGGGTGATCCGCGCCTACGACGTGCACGATGGCCACCTGGTGTGGAACTGGGACAGCAACAACCCGGACGACACCAAGCCATTGGCTGCCGGCAAAATGTACAGCCGCAACTCGGCCAACATGTGGTCAATCGCCAGCGTCGACGAAGACCTTGGCATGATCTACCTGCCGCTGGGCAACCAGACCCCGGACCAGTGGGGCGCCAACCGCACTCCAGGTGCCGAGAAGTACAGCGCCGGCGTAGTCGCCCTTGACCTGACCACCGGCAAGGCGCGCTGGAACTACCAGTTCACCCATCACGACCTGTGGGACATGGACGTCGGCAGCCAGCCGACCCTGGTGCACCTGAAGACCGACGATGGCGTGAAACCGGCGATCATCGTACCGACCAAGCAAGGCAGCCTGTACGTGCTCGACCGCCGCGACGGTACGCCGATCGTGCCGATCCGCGAAATCCCTACCCCACAGGGTGCGGTGAAAGGCGACCACACCTCGCCGACTCAAGCCCGCTCCGACCTCAACCTGCTCGGCCCAGAGCTGACCGAACAGGCCATGTGGGGCGCTACGCCGTTCGACCAGATGCTGTGCCGCATCCAGTTCCGCGAACTGCGCTACGAAGGCCAGTACACCCCGCCATCCGAACAGGGTTCGCTGATTTATCCGGGCAACGTGGGTGTATTCAACTGGGGCAGCGTGTCGGTCGACCCGGTGCGCCAGCTGCTGTTCACCTCGCCCAACTACATGGCATTCGTGTCGAAGATGGTCCCCCGCGAGCAGGTAGCCGAAGGCAGCAAGCGCGAAAGCGAGACCAGCGGCGTGCAGCCCAATACCGGCGCGCCGTACGCGGTGACCATGCACCCGTTCATGTCGCCGCTGGGCGTACCGTGCCAGGCCCCGGCCTGGGGCTATGTCGCCGCCATCGACCTGTTCACCAACAAGGTGGTGTGGAAGCACAAGAACGGCACCACCCGCGACAGCACCCCGATACCGATCGGCCTGCCGGTTGGCGTGCCGAGCATGGGCGGTTCGATCGTCACTGCCGGTGGCGTCGGCTTCCTCAGCGGCACCCTCGACCAGTACCTGCGTGCCTATGACGTGAACAACGGCAAGGAACTGTGGAGTGCCCGCCTGCCAGCGGGTGGCCAGGCCACTCCGATGAGCTACACCGGCAAGGATGGCAAGCAGTATGTGCTGGTGACCGCCGGCGGCCATGGCTCGCTGGGTACCAAAATGGGCGATTACATCATCGCTTACAAACTCGCTGAGTAAACCTTTGTTGCGGCAGTGAACGCACTGCCGCATTCGCGGGCAAGCCCGCTCCTACAGATACCGTGCTCTACCTGTGGGAGCGGGTTTGCCCGCGAAGAGGCCGGCACAGGCCAGCCAAGATGAAACCCCTCCCCCGCTGCCTTCGTCTACCATTGAAACCCATCCCCCCCCGCCCCATCTAAGCACCATAGTCATTTACGCAGGTGCCCCATGAGCGACCAGCAGGATTTCCCGGAACACCCCGACGAACACAGCGAAGTCGAACACACCACCCAGGCCGATACCAGCCACGCCCTCGCCCTGCCCGGCCAGCAACTGCCGGACAAGGTCTATGTGATCCCGATCCACAACCGCCCGTTCTTCCCGGCCCAGGTACTGCCGGTCATCGTCAACGAAGAACCCTGGGCCGAAACCCTCGACCTGGTCGCCAAGTCACCGGACCACTGCCTGGCGCTGTTCTTCATGGACACCCCGCCAGAAGACCACCGTCACTTCGACACCTCGGCGCTGCCGCAGTACGGCACGCTGGTCAAGGTGCACCATGCCAGCCGCGAAAACGGCAAGCTGCAGTTCGTCGCCCAGGGCCTGACGCGGGTACGCATCCGCACCTGGCTCAAGCACCATCGCCCGCCCTACCTGGTCGAAGTCGAATACCCACGCCAGCCCACCGAGCCGACCGACGAGGTCAAGGCCTACGGTATGGCACTGATCAATGCGATCAAAGAATTGCTACCGCTCAATCCGCTCTACAGCGAAGAGCTCAAGAACTACCTCAACCGCTTCAGCCCCAATGACCCCTCCCCCCTCACCGACTTCGCCGCGGCACTGACCTCTGCCACTGGCAGCCAGCTGCAAGAAGTGCTCGACTGCGTACCCATGCTCAAACGCATGGAAAAGGTCCTGCCGATGTTGCGCAAGGAAGTGGAAGTCGCACGCCTGCAGAACGAGATCTCGGCCGAGGTCAATCGGCAGATCGGCGAGCACCAGCGCGAATTCTTCCTCAAGGAACAGCTCAAGGTCATCCAGCAGGAGCTGGGCCTGACCAAGGACGACCGCAGCGCCGACCTCGAACAGTTCGAGCAACGCCTGGAGGGCAAGACACTGCCGGCCCAGGCGCGCAAGCGCATCGACGAAGAGATGGGCAAACTGGCCATCCTCGAAACCGGCTCGCCCGAATACGCCGTCACCCGCAACTACCTCGAGTGGGCCACCGCCCTGCCGTGGGGCGTGTACGGCAAGGACAAGCTCGACCTCAAGCATGCGCATAAAGTGCTCGACCAGTACCACGCCGGCCTGGACGACATCAAGGAGCGCATCCTCGAGTTCCTCGCCGTGGGCGCCTGGAAAGGCGAAATCAGCGGCTCGATCGTGCTGCTGGTGGGCCCGCCCGGTGTGGGCAAGACCAGTATCGGCAAATCCATCGCCGAGTCGCTCGGGCGGCCGTTCTACCGTTTCAGCGTTGGCGGCATGCGTGACGAAGCCGAAATCAAGGGCCATCGCCGCACCTACATCGGCGCCCAGCCCGGCAAGCTGGTGCAGGCCCTGAAAGACGTCGAAGTGATGAACCCGGTGATCATGCTCGACGAGATCGACAAGATGGGCCAGAGCTACCAGGGCGACCCGGCTTCGGCATTGTTGGAAACCCTAGACCCGGAGCAGAACGTCGACTTCCTCGACCACTATCTCGACCTGCGCCTGGACCTGTCCAAGGTGCTGTTCGTGTGCACCGCCAACACCCTCGACTCGATCCCCGGGCCGTTGCTCGACCGCATGGAAGTGATCCGCCTGTCCGGCTACATCACCGAAGAAAAGCTGGCCATCGCCAAACGCCACCTGTGGCCCAAACAGCTGGAAAAGGCTGGCGTTTCCAAGACCAGCCTCAGCATCAATGACAGCGCCCTGCGCCTGGTGATCGACGGCTATGCCCGCGAGGCCGGCGTTCGCCAGTTGGAGAAGCAATTGGGCAAGCTGGTGCGCAAGGCCGTGGTCAAGCTGCTGGAAGCCCCCGAAACCAAGCTGAAGATTGGCACCAAGGACCTGGAGGCAGCACTGGGCAAACCGGTGTTCCGCAGCGAACAGGTACTGGCTGGCAAAGGCGTGATCACCGGCCTGGCCTGGACCAGCATGGGCGGCGCCACACTGCCGATCGAAGCGACCCGCATCCACACCCTCAACCGGGGCTTCAAGCTGACCGGCAAGCTGGGAGACGTGATGAAGGAATCTGCCGAAATTGCCTACAGCTACGTCAGTTCCAACCTCAAGCAGTTTGGGGGTGACCCAAGCTTCTTCAACGAAGCGTTCATCCATTTGCACGTCCCCGAAGGTGCTACGCCCAAGGACGGCCCGAGTGCAGGCATCACCATGGCCAGTGCTTTGCTTTCACTAGCCCGCGACCAGTCTCCGAAAAAAGGTGTGGCCATGACCGGCGAGCTGACACTTACCGGCCAGGTGCTGCCAATTGGCGGTGTGCGCGAGAAGGTGATTGCGGCGCGGCGGCAGAAGATTTTCGAACTGATTCTTCCGGAGCCTAACCGCGGCGACTTCGAAGAACTGCCGGACTACCTGCGTGAAGGCCTGACAGTGCATTTCGCCAAGCGTTTCGCCGACGTAGCCAAAGTCCTGTTCTGACCTGCGCCGGCCTCATCGCGGCCAAGCCCGCGATGAGGCCGGCACTGACAACACAAAACCTATCGGTCATCGGTTATCCTCAGGGCATCGTCAGTCCCCGGAGCCAACATGACCGCCCCTCGTCTGCTCGTTCCCCTGAGCTTCGCCCTGCTTTCTGCCTGCGCACATCAACCTTCGCAGCCCGTCGATCTGGACGCGGAAAGCGAGTGCCCCAAGCGCCTGCAAGTCGGCCAGATCCTGACCCTGACCCTGCCCAGCAACCCCTCCACCGGCTACCGCTGGCGTGTTCAGGATGCAGCCTCAAGCGTGCTGCACAGCGTCGGCTCAGAGGTGTACAGTGCCCCGGAAGAAGAGGGTGTGGTCGGCAGCGCCGGTGTCTCCACCTGGCGCTTCCAAGCCAGCAACAGCGGGGATGCCCAACTGGTTCTGACCTACCAGCAGCCTTGGGCTGCTGATGTCGCCCCCGTGCAAACCTTCGACTGCAAGATTATCGTCCGCTAAGGGCGATCAACTGCGGTCATACATCAATTGCACCGCTTTCAGGTATTCGCAGAGCTCTTTCAGCGCGACCGTGGCGGTGTCCAAGTCCATCGTCGCGCTGAGTTTTACGGCCCGAGCCTGCCACTCCAGCTCCACCTTGCGAAGCTCGTGCAGCCAGTCATTCTTCAGTGGTTCGACACCTGACAAAGCCTTGACCGCTTCCAACTCATCCCGCGCCGTTTGCAGGGGGCGCTGCACCTGCCGTTGGTCACCCAGTGCTTCCTCGATTTTTTTATCAAGGCGAGCACGGGCCTCGCCCAAATCGCTGAATGTCCTGGCCCCTTCCAGCGCATCAGCGTGGCTGGCAAGCTTTTGCGCCACCGCCTTGAACAAATTGGCGTCGAACTTAGGGTCTGTGATCAACCCCATTATCTGGTCAATTTCTTCATCACTTGGGATGAGCCCCTTCAGTGCACTGGCAACCGAAGGTTTTTCGAACAACTCGATAGCCTGGACGATATCCGCCCGTTGTTGTCGCAGTTGTACCAACCGTTGTTCGAACAAAGCAGACTGGGCTTCAAGGGTGGCCGTTTTTTCTGCCAACGCCTCCAAAGAGTCGACCATCGCCGATAATGAAAAAAGTTCCAATCGCAGATTTTTCCCGACCAGCCGCGCCTGATACTGGCTCAGGCGGTCCAGAACACTGGCCAGCCGTTGGTGATTATCGGTTCCTCCCTTACCCGGAATGAAATCACGGTCCTCCAGTAACGTGATACCCCCTATCAAACTCTCCTTGAATCCACGCTCTACAGCCAGCAACAGCACACGCAATTCATCCAATTGCTCGCGTGCCCCTGGAAGCACGTTCATCTCCCACCTTTCCAGGCGCTGAAATATTTGGCCCTGTGCTTTATGCATTCGCACAAAATCAGGCATGACGTTTTCAATATTGGCAACATCCATGTCAAGCTTCCTCATATTCGTCAACCAGCTCATTGAACAGTTGGGACAGCGTGTGGCAGATATTTCCTATCTTGGCCCACGGTTTTATGACTTCGGAAAAATCATGCACGAAGGACTCGAGCTGGGTGATCGTACCCAGTTCCTTGGCTTCACTGACCGAGGTACTGGCATACGAGGCAAGGAACAACCAGACATCGGCCAAGCGCTTGGTCGCCGCCGACAGATCTTTGCATCTGAACTGCAAGTCCCTGACCAGCGTCGAAACGCGCTCGAAGTCTTTCAAGGCAGGCGCCACCATGGCCAACGCACGCGCCAGCTCATCGCGCTGTTCAATCAACGCATTCTTCGTGGCCCTGATGCGTTCCGCCTGGCTGCCGAAAACGCCCCCGGTGATAACCAGACCAATCGGCCCTAACACCATACCGGTGAACGCATAACCCACATTGGCATCGTACTCGGACTTCAATTGATCGATCTGCTCATCCCATTGATCGAGCTGCCTGCGTTTCTCCAGGGTTCCCTCAGGGGACACCTTCTCATCGAAGTGCTTCAGCAAGCGCCCCATGCGCGGTTTGAGCTCACGTTTTATTTCATTGTTGAACCAGTTGGCACGCGCATCGACATCATCGATTCGCCGCTGAGTGCTTTCGATTTCTCTGACCAGCTCAGTGATGCCAGGTGTGAGCAGGTTTGTGATCTGAGCTTGCTCTTCCTCACTGAACTCCTGCGTGTAGACATTACCCCCTTGCTCAGCCTTGCGCTTTTTGAGTGCTGCGAAAACCTCGCTATTTTCAAGGTTATCCAGCAAGTTACCGCCGCGCTGCACCAGGCTTTCAGCAAACAATTCAATTTCAGGACCTAACTGCTTGATACTGCGCTCCAGTATGTCCCATTCATAGACATGCCGGTGCAACGCAACATAAAGGTCATTGACCATCGTCACATCAACCCCTAGAGCACCGTAGTCGACCTCCCGTTCAATCTCTGCCTGCGTACGGGGTAGCTGATTGACGACATTGACGTATTTCTTGATAGCTTTAAGGTTCTCGGCCGTCAGTAAACTTCCGATTTGCTGACTGTTGCCCATCCGATTTCCAAGAAATGAAAAGTAGCGCTCCGGCAGCATTTTCACCTTGGCCATGGGGTCAAGTTCATCTACGGGCAGCGCTTCCCACCCAGTCGTTACATTCATAGTTCAATCCATAAAGCCAATAAATTAATTGCACTCAAAGCTTCCACTTGAACCGTACTCAATTCATTAAGCGCTGTAACTTAACGCTGTGGGAAAGTTCTTTAACCTCGGCATGAACCTTCCGTCCCTGAGCATTACCATGGCAAGATGCGTGGCCATTGGGATAAAATGCGCCCCCGTTTCACCCTGTATCGAGCCCGCCGTGAGCAAACAACCCGACCGCCTTTTCGCCCAACCCCTGGAGCAGGTGCCCGACTTCGTGTTCAACGAAGACGTGGTGCGCGTGTTCCCGGACATGATCAAGCGCTCGGTGCCCGGTTACCCCACCATCGTCGAGAACCTCGGCGTGCTGGCCGCACGATTCGCCCAGCCAAACACCGCGTTGTACGACTTGGGTGCCTCACTGGGTGCCGTCACCCAGTCGCTGCGTCGCCATGTACGCAGCGATGGCTGCAGGGTGATCGCGGTGGACAACTCCGCCGCCATGGTCGAGCGCTGCCGCCAGTACCTCACCGCCCAGGACTCGATGTTCCAGGAGTTGCTGCCGGTGCAAGTGCTGGAAGCCGATATCCTTGCCCTGCCCTTCGAGCCCGCCTCGGTGGTGGCGATGAACTTCACCCTGCAGTTCATCGCCCCCGACCAACGCCTGGAACTGCTCGGGCGTATCCGCCAGGCGCTGCTGCCGGGTGGCGCACTGATCCTTTCGGAGAAACTGCGCTTCGCTGATGAGCAAGAGCAGGATCTGCTCAATGAACTGCACCTGGACTTCAAGCGGGCCAATGGCTACAGCGAACTGGAAATTGCCCAGAAGCGCAGCGCCATTGAAAACGTGATGAGGCCCGATACGCTCGAAGCCCATCAGGAGCGCCTGCGCGCTGCCGGCTTCTCGAAAGTGGTGCCCTGGTTCCAATGCCTTAACTTCGCCTCGTTGATAGCCCTGCCATGATCGATCTGTCCCCTCTCGTCCGCCGCCTGGCGGGTACGCCCCTGGCTTCCTGGTCGCAAGGCCTGCAAGCGCAACTGGAAGCCAAGCTGGAAAAGGGCCACGGTGACCTCGACCGCTGGCGCGGTGCACTCCAAGCCCTGCCCACCCTGCAACCCAGCGAAATAGACCTGGTCAACGGGCTACGCCTGGACTGCGACTGCGACGACGCCACCCGCGCGCAGATGCGCCAGGCACTGATGGGCCTGTCGCCTTGGCGCAAAGGGCCGTTCGACCTGTTTGGCGTGCATGTGGACACCGAGTGGCATTCGGACTGGAAATGGTCGCGGGTAAGCCCGCACCTGGACCTCAAGGGCAAGCGCGTGCTCGACGTTGGCTGTGGCAATGGCTACTACCAGTGGCGCATGCTCGGTGCCGGTGCCGACATGGTGATTGGCGTCGACCCCAACTGGCTGTTCTTCTGCCAGTTCCAGGCCGTGCAACAGTACCTGCCGGAGCTGCCAGCCTGGCACCTGCCGTTCGCCCTGGAGGACCTGCCCGCCAACCTGGAAGGTTTCGACACGGTATTTTCCATGGGTGTGTTCTACCACCGCCGCTCGCCCATCGAGCACCTGCTGGCGCTCAAGGACTGCCTGGTCAAAGGTGGCGAGCTGGTGCTGGAAACCCTGGTGATCGAAGGCGACGAAAACCAGGTGCTGGTGCCAGAGGACCGTTACGCACAGATGCGCAACGTCTGGTACCTGCCGTCGGTACCGGCCCTGGCCCGCTGGTTGCGCCGTGCCGGCTTCAGCGATGTACGCTGCGTCGACGTGAGTGTCACCAGCGTCGAGGAGCAGCGCAGCACCGAGTGGATGCGCTACCAGTCGCTGGGCGACTTCCTCGACCCGAACGACCATAGCAAAACCCTCGAAGGCCTACCGGCCCCACGCCGCGCCACCCTGCTGGCGCGCAAATAAAAAAGGCGCCCGTCTGGGCGCCTGAATACACCTGCGGCGAGGAGCTGTCGCAGCGCAGGTTTTGTTACCTCAGTCCTTGGCCACCTCACGGGCCCTCTCTTGCGCCTTGCGTTCGCGCTCCGCAACAGCCTGTTGCTTGTCACCGTGCAAGCGCTGCTGGTCTTCGCGGAAGGCTTGCCAGAACTGCTTCGAGCGCTCCGCACCGCCCTCGGCATAGACACTGGCGCTGCCCAGGGCAAGGGTGGCCAACAGCAGGTATTTGGTCAGGTTCATCGTGGTTGCCTCGTGATAACCGATCAGACACGGCCATCCTAGCGAGGGCTAGCTAACGACAAGGTGAGGCGGGGATTACAGTCCTGCAATGTGGCCCTGGCAGGCAGCCAGATTACGCCAGGATTACAAATCGGTTATCTGCGCCGCAGCGCCATTTGCATGCCGTAACATCCTGCAGCTTGACCCTGATGTCACTACAGGGTCGAGAATCGCCCCCCTTTCATCACACCGAGCAACCCATGCGCCTACTGATCATCGAGGACGAGCTGCGAACCGCCGACTATTTGCAACAAGGCCTGCGCGAGAACGGCTATGTGGTCGACTGCGCCCACACTGGCACCGATGGCCTGCACCTGGCCCGTCAACAGCCCTATGAGCTGGTCATTCTCGACGTCAACCTGCCTGAACTCGATGGCTGGACCGTGCTGCAACGCCTGCGCGCCGAGTCGGCAACGCGCATCATGATGCTTACCGCCCACGGCCGCCTGGCCGACCGGGTCAAAGGCCTGGACCTGGGCGCCGACGACTACCTGCTCAAACCCTTCGAGTTTCCTGAGCTGTTGGCGCGCATCCGCAGCCTGCTGCGCCGCAACGACCAGCAACTGCAGCCCAGCACCCTGCGGGTCGCCGACCTGGAACTGGACCCCGGCCGCCACCGCGCTTACCGCGCCGGACAGCGCATCGACCTGACCGCCAAGGAGTTCGCCCTGCTGCACCTGCTGATGCGCCAGACAGGCGAAGTGCTGTCGCGCACGCAGATCATTTCGCTGGTGTGGGACATGAACTTCGACTGCGACACCAACGTGGTCGAGGTCTCGATCCGGCGCCTGCGGGCCAAGATCGACGACCCGTTCGATAGCAAGCTGATTCACACCCTGCGTGGCGTGGGCTATGTACTTGAGGCGCGCTTTTGAGAAACCCCAGCCTGTCACTGCGCCTGGGCCTGAGCGTGACACTGATGGGCGCCGCCCTGGTAATGCTGCTGGCCTGCCTGGCCGTGTTCGCCTTGGATCACGAACTGGACAGCCGCGCGCGCAAGGATCTGGCGCGCAAGATGTTGCAGGTCGAGCACAACCTGCGCGTCGACCTGCGCAGCGAAGACCTGGGCACCCGCGCCCATCCACTGCTCGACCTGGTGATGGGGCATGACAACCTGAGCCTCAGCGTGCTGGCGCTGGACGGCCGCCACCCGCACCTGCTCAGCCTCGGCCCAGCCCTGGAAGCGCGAGTCGGCGAACTGCACACCGATGCCCGCCTGGCCTTTCACGAATGGCGCGACAGCAGCGGCAACCAGATGCTCACCGTTACCCGGCAGATGCGCTTGCGCGACAACACGCCGGTCAAGGTGATGATGTCGCTCAACCGCGCCGACGACAACGCCCTGCTGCAGGCCTACCTGCACTCCACCTTGCTGGCGTTGCCGCTGCTGTTGGTCCTGATTGGTGCGGGTGCCTGGTGGCTGATGCAACGTGGCTTGAAGCCGTTGCGGCACTTCCGGCGCATTGCCGGGCAGGTGTCCGCCCAAGACTTGCAACACCGCCTGCCCTCTACCGGCTTGCCGCAAGAGCTGGCGGAACTGGCCAGCAGCATTAACGTGATGCTCGACCGCCTGGATCAGGGTGTCAGCCAGCTGTCGCAGTTCTCTGACGATTTGGCCCATGAACTGCGTACGCCGTTGAGCAACCTGATGGGCAAGACGCAGGTGACACTGGCCCGTGAGCGGGACAATGCGAACTATCGGGAAGTGCTGGAAGACAGCATCGAAGAGCTGACCCGGCTCAACCGCATCATCAACGACATGCTGTTTCTCGCCCAGGTCAACCAGCCGCAAGCACAAGTCGCGTTAAAACCCTTGGCGCTGGCTGACGAGACAGCGCGGGTTGTCGAGCTGTTTACTTTCAGTGCCGAGCTGAAGGCAGTTGAGCTACGCGTTCAGGGCTGGGGGACTGCACAGGGTGACCGGCTGATGTTCCAGCGAGCACTGTCAAACCTGTTGAGCAATGCCATTCGGCACAGCCCGGAAGGTGAGCCCGTCGAACTGCGTATCGAGCGTGCGGGCAACGAAGTACGGCTAGCGGTGGAGAACCGAGGGCCTGGTATTGCTGCAGAGCACCAGTCACGCTTGTTCGAGCGGTTCTACCGGGTGGGCGCGGGGCGTTCGCGGCTGGAGGGCGGGACCGGTTTAGGGTTGGCAATCGTCAAATCGATCATGCAGTTGCATGGCGGTCGGGTCGAAGTGGGCAGCAGCCCCTTGGGGCCTACCCGCTTTACCCTGGTGTTTCCTGGCGAATGATCAGCTGCCTGTACCTGCGACAAAGCCGGTACAGGCAACCAACAAATCAGCGCGAAGCCGCTACGATCAGGGCTTTCATCTCCGCCACAGCAGCTTTGAAGCCAACGAACAAGGCATGTGCCACGAGCGCATGGCCGATGTTCAGTTCATTGATGCCTTTGATTGCCGCCACTGCCTCGACGTTGTGGTAATGCAGCCCATGGCCAGCATTGACGATCAGCCCCTGCCCCACACCAAACGCCACACCATCGACGATACGCTTGAGCTCTTCAGCCACTTCGGTTGGGGTTTGGGCATCGGCATAACGCCCGGTGTGCAGCTCGATCGCCGGCGCGCCAACCCGACGCGAGGCCTCGATCTGCCGCTCATCGGCATCGATGAACAGCGACACCTCGGCACCGGTACGCGCCAGGCGCTCAACGGCAGCCTTGATCCGAGCTTCCTGTCCTGCCACGTCCAGGCCACCTTCGGTGGTCAGCTCCTGACGGGTTTCGGGTACCAGGCAGATGTGTGCCGGGCGAATCTTCTCGGCAAACGCCATCATCTCTTCGGTAACGCCCATCTCGAAGTTCATGCGCGTCTGCAGCACATCCTTGAGCACCACCACATCCCGCTCCTGGATGTGCCGGCGGTCTTCGCGCAGGTGCACAGTGATGCCATCGGCGCCCGCTTCCTCGGCGTCCAGGGCAGCCTTGACCGGGTCAGGGTAACGCGTGCCACGGGCCTGGCGCAGGGTCGCCACGTGGTCGATGTTTACGCCAAGAAGCATGCGGTTGCTGTGAGTCACGAAAGGCTCTCCTGAAGATTGAGCCCCACAGCATACGTCGTGATCAGCGCTTGCGAAACAATTCCCGGCTGACCAGCGGTTTTGCCCCCAGGTGAACCGCCAGTGCCTGGCGCATCAGGCGCTTGGCAGCCAGCAAGGCACCTGGGGCCTCCCAGTTGGCTTCGGCCAAAGCCAGCAGTTCGGTACCACGGAACAAGCCGGGTTGTGCCAACTCGACCCGCTCCAAGCCGGCATCCACGCGCAAACGGTACAGGCCGTCGGCAGCGACAGGTTGGTCATTAACGTCCTGTTGCAAGGAAAACGCATAACCGAGCTCGTCCAGCAGCCGCCATTCGAAAGAGCGCAGCAGCGGCTCCAGCGGGCGCCCGGCGCCCAAGGCCTGCAAGGTCAAGGTGTAGTGCTCGAAAAGGGTCGGGAACGGCGCCTCGGCGGGCAGCAGGCGCATCAGCAATTCGTTGAGGTACAACCCGCTGAACAGGGCATCGCCGTGCAGCCAGGCGGCGATACCAGCGCTGTCCATACGCCCGACATTCTTCAGCTCACCACGTCCACGCAGCTCCACCTCCAGCGGCACGAACGGCCGCACCAGGCTGCCCCCTTTGCTGCGCGCGCGGCGCAACACGGCGCGCATGCGGCCCTGGGGGGTGAAGAAGTCCACCAGCGCGCTGGTTTCCTTGTAGGCTCGGCTGTGCAGCACATAGGCTGGCTGGGGGGTGGGTTGGTCCATGCACTATCTCTGGGGGGCCAGATGTAATTGTGGGAGCGGGCTTGCCCGCGAAAGCGCCAGTGAGTCCACTATCGCATTCGCGGGCAGGCCCGCTCCCACAGGACGACCCGTGCGCTGAGGTAACTTACAGGTCGCCGTAGCCCAGAGAACGCAGGGCGCGCTCGTCGTCGGACCAGCCGCCTTTCACCTTGACCCACAGGTTGAGCATGACCTTGGAGTCGAACAGCACCTCCATGTCCTTGCGCGCCTCAGAGCCGATACGCTTGATACGCTCGCCCTTGTCGCCAATGATAATTTTCTTCTGGCCGTCGCGTTCAACCAGGATCAGCGCGTGAATGTGCAGCACATGGCCCTGCTGCTTGAACTCCTCGATCTCCACGGTGATCTGGTAAGGCAGCTCCGCACCCAACTGGCGCATGATTTTCTCGCGCACCAGCTCGGCAGCCAGGAAGCGGCTGCTGCGGTCGGTGATCTGGTCTTCCGGGAAGAAGTGATCGTTCTCGGGGAGGTGCTTGGCGATCTGTGCTTCCAGCGCGTCGAGGTTGTGCCCCTGCTGCGCGGAAATCGGCATGACTTCGGCGTTCGGCAGTTGCTCCTGCAGCCATTGCAGGTGCGGGATCAACTCGGCCTTCTCTTCCATGCGGTCGGTCTTGTTGACCGCAATGATCAACGGGCCGGTCACGTACTGCACACGCTCCAGCACCAGTTGATCCTCGTCGGTCCACTTGGTGCGGTCGACCACGAAGATCACCACGTCGACGTCCTTCAGGGCCGCCGAGGCGTTGCGGTTCATGTAGCGGTTCAAGGCCTTGTCGTTGGCCTTGTGCATACCAGGGGTATCAACGTAGATCGCCTGTACATCACCCTCGGTCTTGATGCCGAGCATGTTGTGGCGGGTGGTCTGCGGCTTGCGCGAAGTGATCGCGAGCTTCTGGCCCAGGATGTGGTTGAGCAGGGTCGACTTGCCCACGTTGGGGCGGCCGACAATGGCCACGTAGCCGCAGCGAGTCGGGTTGTTATCAGTCATTGCCATTCTCCACGCCCAGGGCGATCAGTGCAGACGCGGCGGCGACTTGCTCGGCGATACGCCGGCTAACGCCCTGACCACGGCTCTTGTTGTTCAGCAGTACCACTTCGCATTCGACGAAGAAGGTGCGGCAGTGCGGTTCACCCTGGATATCCACTACTTCGTAACGCGGCAGCTCACAACTGCGCGACTGCAGGAACTCTTGCAGGCGGGTTTTCGGGTCCTTGTTGGTGTCGACCAGGGTCAGGCCCTCGAACTCGTCGGCCAGCCAGGCCAGGACGCGTTCCCGGGCAGTGTCCATGTCAGCGTCCAGGTAGATGGCACCAATCAGTGCCTCCAGGGCGTCGGCCAGGATCGACTCGCGACGGAAACCGCCACTTTTGAGCTCACCCGAACCCAGGCGCAGGTATTCGCCCAGGTCGAAACCACGGGCCAGGCGGGCCAGGGTCTCGCCCTTGACCAAGCGCGCGCGCAGGCGCGAAAGCTGGCCTTCGCGGGCCTGCGGGAAGCGCTCGAACAGCGCTTCGCCGGCGACGAAGTTGAGAATGGCATCGCCGAGAAACTCCAGGCGCTCATTGTTGCGCCCGGCGTAACTGCGATGGGTCAGCGCCAGGAGCATCTGGTCCTGGTTCTTGAAGGTGTAACCGAGCTTTCGCTCCAGACGGGCAAGGGAAGCACTCATGCGGCCACCCGTTGGTTGTTCAACGCGTTGTTCAAATCAACATCCTGAAAGACTGTTTGGCTGTGGTGCGCCGCGCGATGTGCGGCGAATCTCCCGATCCCTGAGAACACAGCCTATGTCAGAAATGCATTCGGCGCTGTCTGCTGGACAGCGCCGATGGGTATCAATGGATCAGACCGACCCGCGACAGGTTGGGCAGATGGCTGAGTTTGGGCTCTGGCCAGCTCATCCACACCGCGAAGGCCTTGCCGACAATGTTCCTGTCCGGAACCATGCCGTGCAGTTCCTTGGGAATGTTCGGGTCATCCCAGAAACGGCTGTCGTTGGAGTTGTCGCGGTTGTCGCCCATCATGAAGTAATGGCCTGCCGGCACGGTCCACTGCTGGTCCGGCGGCATGCGATAACGGCTCATCTCCTTGCGGATCAGGTGTTCGGCCTCGCCGAGCTTTTCCTTGTACAGCTGCGCGCTACCCAAGGTGCCCGGTTCGCTGCCCACCAGTTGTTCGGCAATCGGCTGGCCGTTGACGAACAACCGCTTGTCGTTGGTGTAGCGGACCACGTCGCCCGGCAGGCCTACTACACGCTTGATGTAGTTGACGTTCGGGTCGCTCGGGTAACGGAACACCATTACATCCCCGCGTTGCGGATCACCGACCTCGATGACCTTCTTGTCGATCACCGGCAGACGAATGCCGTACGAGAACTTGTTCACCAGGATGAAGTCGCCCACTT
The DNA here is from genome assembly GCF_001320565.1 of Pseudomonas sp. NBRC 111132. Classification (NCBI taxonomy): domain Bacteria; kingdom Pseudomonadati; phylum Pseudomonadota; class Gammaproteobacteria; order Pseudomonadales; family Pseudomonadaceae; genus Pseudomonas; species Pseudomonas sp. NBRC 111132. Next base: position 156,551 of record NZ_BCBI01000001.1, on the reverse strand, counting down.
CCAGCGTCGGTTTCATCGAACCCGAAGGGATCTGGAACGGCTCGACCAGGAACGAACGCAGCACCAGCACGATGAACAGCACCGGGAAGAACGACTTGCCGTACTCGACCAGCAACGGCTCCTTGTTCAGGCGTTCGACCACCGCCATCTCGGGCTGGCTGACGCTGCCCTGATAGTTGGCGATTGCCGCACGCCGGCGCGGGGCCAGGAACAGCAGGTCGATCAAGCCCAGCAGACCGCAGACGAAGACGGCGATGACTAGCAACAGCGGGAAATTTAGCGACATAGGACCTAGCTATCCAACCTGAGCACGGCGAGGAAGGCTTCTTGTGGAATCTCCACGTTGCCCACCTGTTTCATGCGTTTCTTACCGGCCTTCTGCTTCTCCAGCAGTTTCTTCTTACGGCTGACGTCACCACCGTAGCACTTGGCCAGTACGTTCTTTCTGAGCGCCTTGACGGTTGTCCGCGCAATGATCTGGCCGCCAATGGCTGCCTGGATCGCCACGTCGAACATCTGCCGAGGGATCAGTTCCTTCATCTTCTCGGTCAACGCTCGGCCTTTGTAGGCCGCGTTGTCACGGTGCACGATCAATGCCAAGGCATCGACCTTGTCACCGTTGATCAGTACGTCCAGCTTGACCAGGTTGGCCGACTGGTAGCGATCGAAATGATAGTCCAGCGAAGCATAGCCGCGGCTGGTGGACTTGAGACGGTCGAAGAAGTCGAGCACCACTTCGTTCATCGGCATGTCGTAACGCACCTGCACCTGGCTGCCGAGGAACTGCATGTCGCGCTGAACGCCACGCTTCTCGATGCACAGGGTGATGACGTTGCCCAGGTGCTCCTGCGGCACCAGGATGGTCGCGGTGACGATCGGCTCGCGGAAGTCGGTGACGGACGAGACATCCGGCAGCTTCGACGGGTTGTCGACGACGATGGTTTCGCCGGTCTTGAGCTCGAGCTCGTAGATCACGCTCGGCGCCGTGGTGATCAGGTCCAGGTCGTATTCGCGCTCCAGGCGCTCCTGGATGATCTCCATGTGCAGCATGCCCAGGAAGCCGCAACGGAAGCCGAAGCCCAGTGCGTCGGAGCTTTCCGGCATGTACTGCAAGGACGAGTCGTTCAGGGTCAGCTTCTGCAGTGCATCGCGGAAGTCCTCGAAGTCGTCGGAGCTGACCGGGAACAGGCCGGCATAAACCTGTGGCTGGATTTTCTTGAAACCAGCCAGCACTTCGACCTCAGGGGTCGACGACAGGGTCAGGGTGTCACCCACCGGCGCACCATGAATGTCCTTGATGCTGGCGATGATGAAGCCCACTTCACCGGCTTTCAGATCTGCGGTCTGGGTGTGTTTCGGGGTGAATACACCGACGCTGTCGACCAGGTGCACCTTGCCGGTGGACTTGACCAGAATCTTGTCGCCTTTCTTTACACGGCCATGGCGCACGCGCACCAGCGAGACCACGCCCAGGTAGTTGTCGAACCAGGAGTCGATGATCAGCGCTTGCAGCGGTGCATCGATTTCGCCTTCCGGCGCTGGGATGGTGTGCACCAGGCGCTCGAGCACCTCGTCCACGCCCATGCCGCTCTTGGCGCTGCAGGCCACGGCGTCGGTAGCGTCGATACCGATGATCTTCTCGATCTCGTCCTTGACGCGGTCCGGGTCGGCCTGGGGCAGGTCCATCTTGTTCAGGACCGGCATGACTTCCAGGCCCTGCTCGATGGCGGTGTAGCAGTTGGCCACGGACTGGGCTTCAACGCCCTGGCCAGCATCGACCACCAGCAGTGCACCTTCACAGGCCGCCAGCGAGCGCGAGACTTCGTAGGTGAAGTCGACGTGACCGGGGGTGTCGATGAAGTTCAGCTGGTAGGTTTTGCCGTCTTGCGCCTTGTAGTGAAGCGTGACGCTGTGGGCCTTGATGGTGATACCGCGCTCACGCTCCAGGTCCATGGAATCGAGCACCTGGGCTTCCATTTCGCGTGCCGACAGGCCACCGCACATCTGGATGAAACGGTCGGCCAGCGTCGACTTGCCATGGTCGATGTGGGCGATGATGGAGAAATTGCGGATATGACTCAAATCACTCACAGGTCAACACTCGAAAAGGCTGCGAGCCGGACGCCCGCCGAAAAATAGCCGGGAATTGTACCTTAAGCTGCTGGGATATGGGAGATTCCTCTGTCCGACTGTACACAGCAATCACCCCCGCAATTGTGAAGATTCATGAAAAAGGGCAGCCGAAGCTGCCCTTTTCGCCTTGCGAAACCGCTTATTCAGCAAGCTTGAAGGTGATGAAGCTGGCGCGCCCCTGACGCAGGACGCGCATCGATACCGAACGGTTCTTCGGCAGCTCCTTGGCGATTTCGGTGAATTCCTTGGCCGAACCGATGGCCTGGTTGTTCAGGTGGCTGATGACATCACCCGGGCGCAGGCCAATCATGGCTGCGGGGCCATCCTGCACTTCCTTGATGACCACGCCTCCTTTGAGTTCCAGAGATTTCTTCTGCTCGGCGGTCAGGTCGGCCACCGATACGCCCAGGCGGTTGCTGCTGCGCTCGGCGCTGCCTTCGGCGCCAGTGCCAATGTCGGCATCGTCGTCCGGCAGTGCGCCCACGCTGATGTCCAGGTTCTGACGCTTGCCGTTGCGGATGATTTCCAGCTTGGCCTTCTCGCCATCCTTGAGGCCGCCAACCAGGTGCGGCAGGTCGGCCGACATGACGATAGGCTGGCCGTTCATGCTGAGGATCACGTCACCCACCTGCAGGCCGCCCTTGGCAGCCGGGCCGTTTTCCAATACCTGGGCCACCAGGGCACCCGCAGGCTTGTCCAGGCCGAAGGATTCAGCCAGGTCCTTGTTGACCTCCTGAATCACTACACCCAGCCAGCCACGGCTGACCTTGCCGTCTTTTTTCAACTGGTTGGAGACATCGATCGCCACATCGATCGGGATGGCGAACGACAAGCCCATGAAACCGCCAGAACGGGTGAAGATCTGCGAGTTGATACCCACCACTTCGCCCTTCATGTTGAACAGCGGACCACCGGAGTTACCCGGGTTGATGGCCACGTCGGTCTGGATGAACGGTACGTAGGTGTCATTGGGCAGGGTCCGGCCCTTGGCGCTGACGATACCTTTGGTCACCGAATGGTCGAAGCCGAACGGCGAACCGATGGCCAGTACCCACTCACCCACCTTGAGCTTCTCGGAATCACCCAGCTTCACGATCGGCAGGTTCTTGCCCTCGACCTTCAGCAGGGCCACGTCGGTACGCGGGTCGGTGCCGACCAATTTGGCCTGCAGCTCGCTGCGGTCCGACAGGCGGACGATGATCTCGTCGGCGTCGGCGACCACGTGGTTGTTGGTGAGCACGTAGCCATCACTGGAAATGATGAAGCCCGAGCCCAGCGACTGCGCCTCGCGCTGGCGGTCACCGCGTGGCGAGCGCGGCTGCTGCGGCATGTTGCGTTCGAAGAACTCGCGGAACATCGGCGGCAGGCCTTCCAGGTCCGGCATCTGCCCTGCAGCGATGCGGCGATCCGGCAGCTTCTGCTTGGTACTGATGTTGACCACCGCCGGCGAGGCCTGCTCGACCAGGGTGGTGAAGTCCGGCAGGGCTTCCTCGGCCTGGGCGGTGAGCACCTGGCCGAGCATGAGCACGGCGGCGAACATCGTTAGGTAGGATTTCAAGCGTGGTATTGACATACGGCTCCCGTCACAACGAGCGGTAGTTTAGAAAGACCCCTGCACAAAGCAGGAAAGGCCAGGCTCCAAGAAGCCTGACCTATAGAAAATTTGCCGAAGGATTGCAAATGACAATGCTTTAATTTCATTTCAGCCGTATGTCCACCTGCCTTGGCATGGCCCGCAAAAGCACGCCATTACTGACGTGCCTGGGCATCCTGTGGGCGCATCGACAAGGCGACACGTTCTGCCGTACCCAGTGGTATTTCGCCAACCACGGTCACCATCACTTTGCCTTTGGGCGTGTTCAGACGGCGCGAGACAGCGGAAGTAGGGCCCAGCTGGGTGCGCATGTCCGTACCGCCATCATCGTTCACTTGTTCGAGGAACACTGAGAAACGCGCCAGGCCATCGTCATACATAAGGCTGCTGACCGAGCTGTTGCGTTTGGAGTCCTGGCGCACCGAACTGTTGACCAGTTCGAAACCAGGTGGCAACCAGTCCGAACGCCAGCCGGCGACCGTGTCATTGCTGCCGGACGCCACATGCTGCACCGGTTTGCACGCGGCACTGGGGCGCAGGTCAGCATCACTGGGTAATTCGTCGGTATCGAGGCGAGTCATCTGGAAGCGCTCCAGCAACTGCCCCTTGTCGTTGAGCATCAACGAGCGCAGCGGCAGGCCAGTGTTACGGTCCAGATGCAATTCGAACGCATAGCGGTGCTGGTCGCGTGGCGTGAGCGTGACGATCACGGCGTCGCGCCCGGCGACCCGTGACTTGCCTGCCACACTCAAATCGTACCAGCCCATCAGTTTCAGCGGATCAAGTACACGTGGCGCGGTATCCGGCGGCGTCGTAACACCGCTGACCAAGGCCCCGCTGACACACGCCACCTTGCCATCCACGCGCACGATTTCCTGGGCGGCGCCATCGAGCTGCAACAGCCGCTCGCTGACCTTGCCGTCCTCGACCCTGTGCCAGATATCGTGGGAAGAGAAGCTGCCGTTGCGTTCGTAGACGAAAGAGCCTTGATAGCTCTGTTTTTGCTCGGCCTGTGCCAGCTTGTTCAGCCATTCACTCGCCTCGGGCGAGGAGTTGGCCGCCAATGCTGGCACCGTCATGCAGCTGCCAATCAGCAGCGACAGGAGAGGTAGCGCGCGCATGATCCTCCTTACTTAACGGTTTTCCAGGCTGGCGGCGCGGGCATACGGCAATGCCGTTTCAGTGCCTTTGAGCGCGGATTCCTGGGCATGCTGGCGCAGGTAACCTGGCAGACGCTGATCCCAGCCGGCCTGGTTCTGCAGCACGCCATTGGCCATTGGCCCGGTCGGTTGCTCACTGCTCTCACTATAGCCTGCCAAAACAGCCGGGCCCTGTGCTTGTGGCACGCTCAGACCTTGCTGGACAGGTTGCTGGGCAGCCAGCTCGGCACCCGTGATTTCGTCCTGGTTGTACATGCGTACACCGGCCAGCACCGCTACGGTCACCGAGGCGGCTACCGCAAGGCGCCCAATGCTGCGCCACGGGCCTTTCTTGACCTTGGCGGGCACGGCTTCGTCGGCCAGCGCAGCAGACACCGCCGAGGCGATATCCAGGTTGGGCAGCAGCAACTCCTTGTGCATGGCTGCACGGGCGACCTGGTAACGCGACCAGGTGGCACGGGTTTCGGCATCGTCGACGGCGTTCAACACCCGACGCAGTTCCAGTTCGTCCGCTTCGTTATCCATCACCGCGGACAGCGATTCCTGCAAAGCTTCACGACTCATGGCGGTTCCTCTCTTGGCTGTCGCCGCTGTCTCAGGTTTCCTGCAACAACGGCTGCAGGGCTTTGTCTATGGCCTCCCGAGCGCGGAAGATTCGAGAGCGCACGGTACCCACCGGACATTGCATGACACTGGCAATGTCTTCGTAACTCAGTCCGTCGAACTCGCGCAGGGTCAATGCCGTACGCAGGTCTTCGGGCAGCTGCTGGATGGTGCGATGGACAGTGCCTTCGATTTCATCCCGCAACAACGAGCGCTCTGGGGACTCGAGATCCTTGAGACCATGATCGCCGTCGTAAAACTCCGCATCCTCGGAGCTCACATCGCTGTCTGGCGGCCGTCTTCCACGGGACACCAGGTAGTTCTTCGCCGTGTTGATGGCGATGCGGTACAGCCACGTATAAAACGCACTGTCGCCGCGAAAGTTGCCAAGCGCACGGTAGGCCTTGATAAAGGCTTCCTGTGCTACATCCTGGGCCTCGTGGGTGTCGTGAACGAACCGCACGATCAACCCGAGAATCTTGTGCTGATACTTCAGCACCAACAGATCGAACGCTCGCCTGTCGCCGCGCTGAACGCGCTCGACAAGCTGCTGATCCTCTTCCTGGGTTAGCATGAACACTCCTCAGTGAACTCGAAGGAGCGCTGCAACAGCCATCGTTCAGGCTTGCAACCATAGACTCGGGCTTTGCGCAAAAGTTCTCCCCTCCAAGCAAGTTTCCTGCAGCCCTTGGTCGGCTTGCACGGAAGACGCTGCGCGGTCACGGCCGGCTAACGTCGATAATCAGGTTTCGAATACGCAGGAGCAGCCCGGACAGGCCTGCCGCCCTGCGTCGCCGCGGCAAATTGTGGCGTACGGGCAGCCTTCATAGGATTTCCGGCCATGCCGGAAAGTTCCCACAAAGGTTGCCGCAACCTGGCAAGTGGCATGGAAATTGGCCACCCGGGGCTGCTATAAAGGCATCCCGGCCAAGTTTAACGATAGTTTCACAATGCCATCTGCGCGTGACTATTGTGCCGCGCCCCTTCCAAAGATTACTAGTGTCCCGACATGAGCCAACAATTCCAACATGATGTCCTGGTGATCGGCAGCGGTGCCGCCGGTCTCAGCCTGGCACTTAACCTCCCCAGCCACCTGCGCGTTGCCGTGCTCAGCAAGGGCGACCTGGCCAACGGCTCGACCTTCTGGGCCCAAGGCGGTGTCGCGGCGGTGCTGGACAACACTGACACCGTCCAGTCGCATGTCGAAGACACCCTCAATGCTGGCGGCGGCCTTTGCCATGAAGAAGCGGTGCGTTTTACCGTCGAGCACAGCCGTGAAGCCATCCAGTGGTTGATCGAGCAAGGCGTGCCCTTCACCCGCGACGAGCACTACAGCGTCGATGATGGCGGCTTCGAGTTCCACCTCACCCGTGAAGGCGGCCATAGCCACCGGCGCATCATCCATGCCGCCGACGCCACTGGCGCGGCCATTTTCACCACGCTGCTGGAGCAGGCTCGCCAGCGCCCGAATATCCAGCTGCTGGAGCAGCGCGTGGCGGTCGACCTGATTACCGAACGTCGCCTGGGCCTGCCCGGCGAACGCTGCCTTGGCGCCTACGTGCTCGACCGTAACACCGGTGAGGTAGACACCTTTGGTGCGCGCTTCACCGTGCTGGCCACTGGCGGTGCGGCCAAGGTCTATCTCTATACCAGCAACCCCGACGGCGCCTGCGGCGACGGTATCGCCATGGCCTGGCGGGCCGGTTGTCGGGTGGCGAACCTGGAATTCAACCAGTTCCACCCGACCTGCCTGTACCACCCACAGGCCAAGAGCTTCCTGGTCACCGAAGCCCTGCGCGGCGAGGGCGCCCTGTTGCGCCTGCCCAACGGCGAACGCTTCATGCCACGCTTCGACCCACGCGAAGAGCTGGCCCCCCGCGACATCGTGGCCCGCGCCATCGACCACGAAATGAAGCGCCTGGGCGTGGACTGCGTCTACCTGGACATCACTCACAAGCCAGCCGATTTCATCAAGAGCCACTTCCCTACCGTATACGAGCGCTGCCTGGCCTTTGGCATCGACATCACTCGTCAGCCCATCCCGGTGGTACCTGCTGCGCACTACACCTGCGGCGGGGTGATGGTCGACGACCGCGGCCATACCGACGTGCCAGGTTTGTATGCCATCGGTGAAACCAGCTTCACCGGCCTTCACGGCGCCAACCGCATGGCGAGCAACTCGCTGCTGGAATGCTTCGTCTATGGCCGCGCTGCCGCCGCTGACATCCAGGCAAATCTGGAGCAAGTGCCCATGCCCAAAGCCCTGCCCAGTTGGGATGCCAGCCAGGTCACCGACTCGGACGAAGACGTGATCATTGCGCACAACTGGGACGAATTGCGGCGGTTCATGTGGGACTACGTGGGCATTGTGCGCACCAGCAAGCGCCTGCAGCGGGCCCAGCACCGCATTCGGCTGCTGCTGGATGAAATCGACGAGTTCTACAGCAACTACAAGGTCAGCCGCGATCTGATCGAATTGCGCAACCTGGCTCAGGTCGCCGAGCTGATGATCTTGTCGGCGATGCAGCGCAAGGAGAGCCGTGGGTTGCATTACACCCTGGATTACCCGGGGATGTTGGACGAGGCCAAGGATACCGTTCTTAGTCCAGTCTGACATTTGCAGCGCCTGTGAGATCGAGCGCCGCGCGGGCGGCCCTCGATCTCACAGGCGCTGCCCCCGCTACGTCGAACACTTCTCAGCCCTGCCCCATTCCCACCTCAGCCCAGCGCCGCCGACTGAACTTCAACCGCACCCGCAAGTGCCGATGCTCATCAGCCCCCAGCGCATCCCGCGGTATGCACTGGCTCTCCCCCCACCATCGCCCCGCCCGCTCGAAGCGCACCACCACCAACCCCGGCAACGCCACGCTATCCCGACACAGCCGCACCGGCTGCCACCCGCAGGCACGGCTGAACACCTGCCAGCCGCGCGCATCACGCCGCAGGCCGACAACGGCATGCTCATGGGTCAACAAGATACGACGAGGAATGGCCCAGCTAGCGTGGGCAAGACAGGCAGCGACAACAAAAAAAGCCAACCACCCAGGCAGCGCGCTCGCCCACACGGCAAGCCACGCCACTGCCTGGCAGGCCAAGTAGGCCGTCAGCAGCAGGCGCGAGCCTTGCCAACGGCACTCGAAGCACTCACTTGGGCTGGACACGGTCCAGAATGATGCGGACCATGCGCTGCAGCTCCGGGTCTTCCGACTCGGTGCGCTCCATGAACCAGCCGAACATGTCCTGATCCTCACAGCTCAACAGACGCACATAAAGCTCACGATCAGTCTCGTTGAGGGTGGGGTAGACTTCCTGGGTGAAAGGCACCAGCAGCACGTCCAGTTCCAGCATGCCGCGGCGGCTGTGCCAGAAAAGCCGGTTGAGTTCAGTTTGTTCGACCATGGGGCCCTCCTCGAATGGCCCGCCAGTATACAGCCAGGCGCGTCAGGCGACACCGGGCGTTGGTCTAGTCACCTACCTATTTTGTTACCGGCGTTCTATGATGGCCGCCAGTCTTTAGCCACCGCGATGACCCATGGCCGATTCCGCTTTCTTCTGCCCCCTGTCCCACGAGGGCATCCTCGCTGTCCGCGGCTCCGATGCAGGCAAGTTCCTGCAAGGCCAGCTGACCTGCAATATCAACTACCTCAGCCAGGAGCACGCCAGCCTCGGTGCCCGCTGCATGGTCAAGGGGCGCATGCAGTCGAGCTTCCGCATCGTGCCTGAAGGCAACGGCTACCTGCTGGCCATGGCCAGCGAACTGCTCGACGCACAACTGGCGGACCTTAAGAAGTACGCTGTGTTCTCCAAGGCCACGCTGACCGACGAAAGCAGCGCCTGGGCACGCTTCGGCCTGCAGGGTGGAGACGCTGCGCTGCAGGCGCTGGGGCTCGATGTGCCCGCGGCCGCCGGCAGTACTGTGCGCCATGCCGGGCTGATCGCTGTTGCGGTATCCGCTGGCCGCGTGGAGCTGTGGGTACCTGCGGCCGACGCCGAGCCTGTACGCCAGGCCCTCGCCGCAGCCCTGCCCGAGGGCAGTGTCAACGATTGGCTGCTGGGGCAGATTCGCGCCGGTATCGGCCAGGTCATGGGGCAGACCCGTGAACTGTTCATCCCACAGATGATCAACCTGCAGGCTGTCGATGGCGTCAGCTTCAAGAAAGGCTGCTACACCGGCCAGGAAATCGTCGCCCGCATGCAGTACCTGGGCAAGCTCAAACGCCGTCAGTACCGCCTGGCACTGGACCAGCAGGCCATTCCGGCCCCGGGTGCCGAGATTTTCTCGCCCACCCATGGTTCGTCGGTCGGTGAAGTGGTCATTGCGGCCAGCAACGGTCCGGGCTGCGAACTGCTCGCGGTGCTCAGCGCCGATGCGGTGGCAGACGACAACCTGCACCTGGGCAGCCTCGAAGGCCCGCGCCTGCAAGTGCTGACCCTGCCTTACGAACTGGACCGCGACCGGGAAATCCAACGCTGACCAGCCTGCCCCGTCCCTGTGGCGGGGCCGCACCACCACTGCGGTAGACATGCCCATGAACAAGCTGGCCGAGATGGTTCAAGCACAATTGCTCGACGCCATCGAAAAGGATGACCTGGTCCTGCCCACCCTGCCCGAGGTTGCCTTGAGCATCCGCGAGGCAGCGGAAGACAGCGAGATCAGCGTAGCGGCCCTGAGCAAGGTGATCGGTCGTGACGCGGCCCTTTCAGCGCGCCTGATCAAGGTCGTCAACAGCCCGCTGCTGCGCGCGGCGGTCGAGGTTACCGACCTGCACACCGCCATCACACGGCTGGGCATCAACTACAGCTGCAACCTGGCCATCGGCCTGGTGATCGAGCAGATTTTCCATGCCCGCTCGCCGGCGGTTGAGCAAAAGCTGCGAGACATATGGGCTAACAGCCTGGAGGTGGCGGGCATCAGCTACGAAGTGTGCCGCCGATACACGCAACTCAAGCCCGACCAGGCGACCTTGGGCGGCCTGGTCAACCAGATTGGCGCACTGCCGGTACTGATCTATGCCGAAGAACACAACGAGCTGTTGTCCGACCCGGTTTGCCTGCATTACGTGATCGAGCAGATTCAGCCGGTGCTGGGGGACAAGATCCTCAAGGCTTGGGAGTTTCCGGAACAACTTGTCAACCTGCCGAGCCAGGTTCAGGACCTGGACCGGCAGACCGACAAGATCGACTACATCGACATCGTGCAGATCGCCCGCTGCATCAGCCAGCGCGGCCGCCACCGGCCGTTGGCGGCACTGCCGGCGTACCGCCATCTGGGGCTGCCGTTTGGCACCGAGCTGGAGGTGGACGAACTGCTTGAGGCGCGGAGCATGTTGCGCTGACCGGTGCGAAGCCCTGGCAGGGCCATCAATCTGCGATAAAACTTACCCGCACCCGCAACCCGCCCTTCTCGCCATCATGCAGGCTCACCTGCGCCAGATGCGCCCGGCAGATTTCGCCAACAATCGCCAACCCAAGCCCACTGCCCTGGGCACTGCGGCGGTAGAACCGCTCGAACACCCGCTCGCGCTCAGCCTCGGGAATACCGGGCCCGTCGTCCTCCACTTCCAGCACCGCCGGCGCAACGACCCGCAAAATCACGTTGCCACCCGCTGGCGTATGCGCCAAGGCGTTGTCCACCAGGTTGCTCAACAGCTCGTTCAACAGTGTCGGCTCACCCTTGAGCCACACGGGTGCCTCGGCTTCCAGCGCCAGCGCCACTCCACGTTTGTGCGCCAGGGGCGCCATGGCCATGCCCAGCTCGCGCGCCAACTGGCTTAGGTCCAGGCGTTGCGCGCCACCTTCGGCAATTGCCCGTGCGCCATTCTCGACCCGCGCCAACGACAGCAGCTGGTTGGCCAGATGGGTCAACCTGTCGGTGCCCTGGGCCGCTGACTCCAAGGTCTGTCGCCACTCCTGCGGCTCGGACGAGCGCAAACCCAACTCGACCCGCGCCTTCAGCGCTGCCAGCGGCGTACGCAGTTCGTGGGCGGCGTCGGCAATGAACTGCGCCTGGCGCTCGAACTGGCCACGCAAGCGCTCGGTAAAGTGGTTCAAGGCCCGCACCAGCGGGCTCAGCTCGCGCTGCACCTGCACCACCGGCAAGGCGCGCAAGTCGTCAGGCTGGCGCTCTTCTACCGCTGTGCGCAGGCGCTCCAACGGCCGCAAGGCGGCACTCACGGCAAACCACACCATCACCAGCGCAGCCAACGCCAGCATGCCCAGGCGCAGCAGGGTATCGGCCATCAATCCACGGGCCATGCGCACCCGCGCTTCCTCGGTTTCGGCCACGCGGATTTCCGCCATGCCGTTCATGTTCGGCTCGCTTACCGGCTTCAGCAGGCTCACCACGCGCACGTCCTGGCCCAGGTAAGTGGCGTTGTAGAACCGCGCCAAGGCCGGGTAGTCGTCGGTGCGCGGCGTGCCGGGCGGTGGCGGCGGAAGGTTCTCGTAGCCGGAAATCAGCCGCTGCTTGATGTCCAGTACCTGGTAGTAAATGCGTCCGGCACTGTCGTAGGCGAATGTGTCCAAGGCTACGTAGGGCACATCCGCGCTCAACGAGCCATCGCGTTGCGACAGGCCTGCGGCGATGGTTCGTGCCGAGGCCAGCAAGGTGCGGTCGTAGGCGGTGTCGGCGGCTTCGCGGCCGTTCCAGTAGGCACTCAGGCCGCTGGCCAGCATCAGTACCACCAGCAGCAACGCCAGGTTGCCCAGCAAGCGCCCGCGCAGGCTACCGTTGTCACGCATCGCGGTGCTCGAGCAGGTAGCCAAGGCCACGGAAAGTAACGATAGCCACCGGGTGGCCGTCGAGCTTCTTGCGCAGCCGGTGGATGTAGATTTCGATGGCGTCGGGGCTGGCCTCTTCGTCCAGGCCGAACACCTGGGCAGCCAGTTGCTCCTTGCTCATCACCCGGCCCGGCCGGGCGATCAGCGCTTCCAGCACGCTTTGCTCGCGCGAGGTGAGGGTCAGGTTATCTGCGCCGAGGGTAAAGCGCCGGGTGTCCAGGTCATAGACCAGCGGCCCGCAACGCTGCTGGCGCTCGCCACCGAGCACGCTGCGGCGCAGCAAGGCCTTGACCCTTGCTTCCAGCTCAGTGAGCTCGAACGGCTTGGCCAGGTAATCGTCGGCGCCAAGGTTCAGGCCATGAACACGGTCCTTGACGTCGCTGCGCGCGGTCAGCATCAGCACTGGCAAGGTCTTGCCACGGCCGCGCAGACGCGCCAGCACCTCGAAGCCGTCCATGCGCGGCAAGCCGACATCCAGCACGGCCACAGCGTATTCCTCGCTGGCCAGGGCCAGGTCGGCAGCCACGCCGTCATGCAGCACATCCACGGTCAGGCCGTGGCTTTTCAAGGCCAGGGCCACGCTTTCGGCCAGTTGCAGGTGGTCTTCGACCAGCAGTACACGCATCGGATTCTCCCTGCTCGGGTGGGGCAGTGGCGCGGAGTGTACCGCTGTCACCCCGCCTGTGAAGCCCCTTGTAACAAACCTTCTCGCTGAAAGGTTAGCGAAAGGTTCGTTGCCTAGCATCGCACCACGGTCGCCCTTCGCGCCGAAAAAAGCACCAGCAAGGTGCAACGAATAAGAACAATAAACGGAGTCATCGACGATGCTGTCATCGCAGCCGCAGGCGTTCGCGCCTACCCGTTCCTTTGCCGCACGCCCCTCTGCCATCGCCAGCGCCCTCGCGCTTGCCGGTGTCGCCCCGATGAGCCAGGCCGCCTTCTTCGAAGACAGCACGGCCACCTTCGAAACCCGCAACATGTACTTCAACCGCGACTTCCGCGACGGCACCAGCGCGCAGCAGTCCAAGCGCGACGAATGGGCCCAGGGCTTCATCCTCAACTTCGAGTCCGGCTACACCGATGGCACCGTGGGCTTTGGCCTGGACGCATTGGGCATGCTCGGCATCAAGCTCGACTCCAGCCCCGACCGTACCGACACTGGCCTGCTGCCGACCCACGATGACGGCAAGGCTGCCGATGAGTATTCCAAGCTGGGCCTGACCGGCAAGGTGAAGATCTCCCAAACCGAGCTCAAGATCGGCACCCTGATCCCCGAGCTGCCAACGCTGCAGCCCAACGACGGGCGTATCCTGCCGCAAACCTTCGAGGGCGGCCTGCTTACTTCCAAGGAGATCAAGGGCCTGACCTTCACCGGTGGCCGCCTGGACAAGGCCAAGGACCGCAACGACACCAACTGGGAAGACTTGGCGCTGAACAACAAGAACGGCCGCTTCGGTGGCACCTTCAGCGCCGACAACCTGGCCCTGGGCGGGCTCGACTACCAGTTCACCGACCGTATCACCGGCAGCTACCACTTCGCCCAGCTCGACGATATCTACCGCCAGCACTTCATCGGCATGGTCGCCACCCAGCCATGGGGCCCAGGCACCTTGGGCGCCGACCTGCGCCTGGCGGTGAGCGACGACGCCGGCGCCGCCAAGGCCGGCAACATCGACAACACCACCTTCAACGGCATGCTCAGCTACGCCCTGGGCGGGCACAAGGTCAGCGCCGCCTGGCAGCAGCTGTCTGGCGACAGCGCCTTCCCCTATGTCGATGGCGCCGACCCGTACCTGGTCAACTTCGTCCAGATCAACGACTTCGCCGGTGCCGACGAACGCTCCTGGCAGGCGCGCTACGACTACAACTTCGCCGCGCTCGGCGTGCCCGGCCTGACCTTCATGACCCGCTACATCAGCGGTGACAACGTCAGCCGTGCGGCCGGCGGTGAAGGCAAAGAGTGGGAACGCAACACGGAACTTAAGTACGTGGTACAAAGCGGCCCGTTGAAGAACGTCGCCGTGCGCCTGCGCAACGCCACCTTCCGCTCCAACTTCGCCCGCGACGCCGACGAAGTGAGGCTGTTGGTCAGCTACAGCGTGGCGCTGTGGTAACCCCATAGCGGTAATCCAATAACAACAACGCTCACGGAGATAGACGATGACCTTTTCACTGCGCCGCCTCGTCCTCGCAACCGGTTGCCTGCTGTTGGCCGGCAACGCCCTCGCTGCAGAACCCAAACGCCCCGAATGCATCGCCCCCGCCTCACCCGGCGGAGGCTTCGACCTGACCTGCAAACTGGTGCAAAGCGCCCTGGTGCAGGAAAAGATCCTCAGCAAGCCCATGCGCGTCACCTACATGCCCGGCGGTGTCGGCGCGGTGGCCTACAACGCCGTGGTCGCCCAGCGCCCAGCCGACGCCGGCACTTTGGTGGCCTGGTCCAGCGGCTCGCTGCTGAACCTGGCCCAAGGCAAGTTCGGCCGCTTCGACGAAAACGCGGTGAAATGGTTGGCTGCTGTCGGCACCAGCTACGGTGCCATTGCGGTGAAAAGCGATTCGCCTTACAAAACCCTCGATGACCTGGTCGCGGCACTGAAGAAAGACCCAAGCAAGGTGGTGATCGGCTCGGGCGGTACGGTCGGCAGCCAGGACTGGATGCAGACTGCGCTCATCGCCAAGGCCGCCGGCATCAACCCGCGTGACCTGCGCTACGTGGCCCTGGAAGGCGGTGGCGAAATTGCCACGGCGCTGCTGGGCGGCCATATCCAGGTCGGCTCTACCGACATCTCCGACTCCATGCCGCACATCCAAAGCGGCAACATGCGCATCCTCGCGGTGTTCTCGGAAAACCGCCTGGACGAGCCGGAAATGAAAAACATCCCTACCGCCAAGGAGCAAGGCTACGACATCGTCTGGCCGGTGGTGCGCGGCTTCTACCTGGGGCCGAAAGTGAGCGACGAAGACTACGCCTGGTGGAAGGCTTCGTTCGACAAGATGCTGGCCTCGGAAGACTTCGCCCAGCTGCGTGATCAACGTGAGCTGTTCCCGTTCGCCATGACCGGTGAAGAGCTGGACGGCTATGTGAAAAAGCAAGTGGCCGACTACAAGGCACTGGCCAAGGAATTTGGCCTGATTCAGTAAGCCTGTCGGACTCACCACCACCCCTGTGGGAGCGGCCTAGTGTCGCGATGGGCCGCACAGCCGATGCAATGCTTCGGACACATCGCAGTGGCAGGTTTTGCGGCCGCTTCGCGCCCGATCGCGACGCAAGGCCGCTCCCACAGGATTTGCATCTCACTTGAGCAATCCCAACGAGGATTCCCCAATGATCCTGCAACGCATCTTCGCCCTGGCCCTGCTGGCGGTGTGCGCCGCCCTGGCCGTGATGGCCTGGCCCTACCAGGCAGCGTTTTCCTATGAACCGGTAGGCCCGCGCGCCTACCCGCTGCTGATGCTCGGCCTGATGAGCCTGGGCCTGCTGTATCTGGTGTTCCGCCCCACCCCCATCGTGCGCAAGGACGACGAGCCGGAGCTGGACCGCGAGACCCTGACCAAGATCGCCGCCTGCGTAGGCCTGCTGATCGTCTTCGCCGCCACCTTCGAGACCCTGGGCTTCATCCTCAGCGCCATCCTCGTTGGCCTGCCCATGGCCCGCCTGTATGGCGGCCGCTGGCTGTACAGCGCCATCGTGGTGGTCGGCATGAGCGTCTTCCTCTACTGGCTGTTCGACCGCGTGATGGATGTGCCCCTGCCCCTTGGCCTGCTGAGCGTACTGGAGAACTGACACATGGATACCTTGAGCTACCTGGGCCAGGGCTTCGGCGTTGCCCTGACCCCCTACAACCTGGTCACCGCCCTCTCCGGCACCCTGATCGGTACCGTGGTCGGCCTGTTGCCGGGCCTGGGGCCGATCAACGGCGTGGCCCTGCTGATCCCCATCGCCTTTGCCCTCGGCCTGCCGCCAGAGTCGGCACTGATCCTGCTGGCCGCGGTGTACCTGGGCTGTGAATACGGCGGGCGCATCAGCTCGATCCTGCTGAATATCCCGGGCGAAGCCTCGACCGTGATGACCACCCTCGACGGTTACCCGATGGCCCGCCAGGGCCTGGCCGGCGTGGCCCTGTCGCTGTCGGCCTGGAGTTCGTTCATCGGCGCCTTCATCGCCACCTGCGGCATGGTGCTATTCGCCCCGCTGCTGGCGAAATGGGCCATCGCCTTCGGCCCGGCGGAGTACTTCGTGCTGATGGTCTTCGCCATTGTCGCGCTTGGCGGCATGGCCGGTGACAAACCCCTGAAAACTTTCATTGCCGCACTGATCGGCCTGTTCCTGTCGGCGGTCGGTATCGACGCCAACAGCGGCGTGTACCGCTTCACCGGTGACAGCGTGCACCTGGCCGACGGTATTCAGTTCGTGGTCCTAGTGCTGGGTCTGTTCTCCATCAGCGAAATCCTCCTGCTGCTGGAAAAGACCCACCATGGCCACCAGGCGGTCAAGGCTACCGGCCGCATGCTGTTCAACTTCAAGGAAGCGGCCTCGGTGTTCGTGGTCAACATCCGTTGCGGCCTGCTCGGTTTCATCATGGGCGTGCTGCCGGGCGCCGGCGCGACGTTGGCCAGCGCCGTGGCCTACATGACCGAGAAGCGCCTGGCGGGTGAAAGCGGCAAGTTTGGCAAGGGCGATGCCCGTGGCCTGGCCGCGCCGGAAACCGCCATTGGTGCGTCCTGCTGTGGCGCCCTGGTACCGATGCTGACCCTGGGTGTACCAGGTTCCGGCACCACCGCCGTGATGATCGGCGCCCTGACCCTGTACAACATCACCCCCGGCCCACTGCTGTTCGAACAGCAGCCGGACATCGTCTGGGGCCTGATCGCCTCGCTGTTCATCGCCAACATCATGCTGGTGATCCTCAACATCCCGATGATCCGCATCTTTACCCGCATCCTCGCCGTGCCGAACTGGGCGCTGGTGCCGGTAATCGCCATCATCACCGCGATCGGCGTGTATGCCGTGCATGCCACCACCTTCGACCTGTTCCTGATGGTCGGTATCGGCATCATGGGTTACATCCTGCGCAAGCTGGACTTCCCGCTGTCGCCAATCCTGCTCGGCTTCATCCTCGGCGGGTTGATGGAGCAGAACCTGCGCCGGGCGCTGTCGATCTCCAACGGTGAACTGGGCATCCTCTGGTCGAGCCCGATCAGCATGGGCGTCTGGGCACTGGTCATGGTCATGTTCGCCCTGCCGCTGCTGCGCATCTGGCGCAAACGTAGCCAGCAGCGCCGGGCCCTGGCTGATGCCTGATCGTTCGTTGCCGTTGTTTGTCGCGACCGGGCTGGTCGGCCTTGCTGGCGGTTTTGCCGCCAGCAAGGTCGGCTGGCCTTTGCCGTGGATGGTCGGCTCATTGCTGGCGATCATCCTGGTGCGCTGCCTGACCCCCTGGCAGCTGTCGGAAATACCCAATGGCCGCAAGTGCGGACAGTGGATCATCGGTATCGGCATTGGCCTGCATTTCACGCCGGCGGTGATCGAGCAGGTGGCCAGTCATTTCGCGCTGATCTTTTTCGGCGCGTTGTTCACCACCCTGTCCAGTGTGATCAGCGTATGGTTGCTGCGGCGAACCGGCGAAGACCGCGCCACGGCGTTCTTCGCCAGCATGCCCGGCGGTTCGGGGGAGATGGTCAACCTTGGCGCGCGCAATGGTGCGGTGCTCAGCCAGGTCGCGGCAGCGCAGAGCTTGCGCGTGCTGGCTGTGGTGCTGTGCGTGCCTGCGCTGTTCAAGTTTTTGCTGGGTGACGGGGTGCCGCTGAACCACACCGGTAGCGTGAGCTGGGGTTGGTTGGCCTTGATTGCCCCGCTGGGCGTTGCCGTTGCGTTGCTCTGGCAGCGTTTGCGCCAGCCTAACCCGTGGCTGTTCGGGCCATTGCTGGTGGCGGCCACGGTCAGCCTGGCCGGTAACCTGCAGATCGCCCTGCCCAATGGCGCCAGCCAAATCGGCCAGTGGCTGATAGGCAGTGGCCTGGCCTGTCACTTCAACCGCGCGTTCTTCCGCCGCGCACCGTCGTTCCTCGGGCGCACCCTGGTGGCCACGGCATTGTGCATGGCGATTGCCGCCAGCGCCGCATGGGTGCTGAGCGTGATGACTGCGCTGGACTTGCGTTCGCTGACACTGGGGATGATGCCGGGTGGGATTGCCGAGATGAGCCTGACGGCGGAGACACTGCAGTTGTCGGTGCCTTTGGTGACGGCACTGCAGGTGATGCGCTTGCTGTTCGTGCTGTTTCTGGCGGAGCCTTTGTTCCGCTTGTGGAATGCGAACCCGCAATAATCACGTTGCCTTCTGTGCGGGCTTGCCCGCTCAGAAAGCAACGCGGTAGTTCAGGTGATCACAGCGGTGGCAATGCCCAGTTGATCGGCGCCATGCCCCGTTGTTCGAGGAAGCTGTTGGTCCGGCTGAAATGCCCACAGCCGAGGAACCCACGGTAAGCCGACAACGGCGAAGGATGCACCGACTTCAGCACCAGGTGCTTGGTCCCGTCGATCAGCTTCTGCTTGCTCTGCGCATGCGCGCCCCACAGCAGGAACACGACATTCGGGCACTGCTCGCTGACCACCTGAATGACGCGATCGGTGAAGAACTCCCACCCCTTCTTGGCATGCGATGCCGCATTGGCACGCTCCACGGTCATGGTGGTGTTGAGCAGCAGCACGCCCTGCTCAGCCCAGCTCTGCAGGTAGCCGTGGCTGGCAATCGGGATGTTCAGGTCGCGCTGCAGCTCTTTGTAGATATTGACCAGCGACGGTGGCGTGGCCACGCCCGGTTGCACCGAGAAGCACAAGCCATGTGCCTGGCCCGGCCCGTGGTAAGGGTCCTGACCGAGGATCACCACCTTCACCTGGTCCAGCGGCGTCGAGTTGAGCGCGTTGAAGATCAGCGGCCCTGGTGGGTAGATCTCCTTGCCGGCAGCATACTCACCCCGCAAGAACTCGCGCAGCTGATGCATGTAGGGTTGGTCGAATTCGCCGCGCAATGCGGCCTTCCAGCTGGGTTCGAGTTTGATGCGATCGTCGTCAGTCATGGGGCCTTCCGTAAACAATGGCGCGACACTAGGTAAGCCCTTCCCGCTTGTCAAACGATCCGACCGACGACCGGCATGATCGGCCAAGCCAGCCATACTTGAGCGATGACTTGCGAGAGGTAGTCCATGGCCATTCATTGCGAGGTACTTACCGGCGTCGATGGCGCCCGCATCGGCATTGCCACCCTGGATGCGCCCAAGGCGCTCAATGCCCTGAACCTGCCGATGATCGAAGTACTGGGCGAACAACTGCATGCCTGGGCCCGCGACCCGGGCGTCGTCTGCGTGCTGCTGCGCGGCAACGGTGCCAAAGCCTTTTGCGCGGGTGGCGATGTACGGGCGCTGGTGCAAGCCTGCCGCGACCACCCCGGCAGCGTGCCACCGCTGGCGGCCTCTTTCTTCGCCGCCGAATACCGCTTGGACTTTGCCCTGCACACCTACCCCAAACCATTGCTGTGCTGGGGCCATGGGCATGTGCTGGGCGGTGGCATGGGGCTGCTGCAGGGCGCCAATGTGCGTATCGTCACACCCAGTAGCCGCTTGGCCATGCCGGAAATCAGCATCGGCCTGTACCCGGACGTCGGTGCCAGCTGGTTCCTGGCCCGGCTGCCAGGCAAGCTGGGCTTGTTCCTCGGCCTGACCGGTGCGCCGATCAATGCGCGCGACGCCCTGGATCTGGGCCTGGCCGACCGTTTTTTGGGTGAGCACCAGCAGGAAGCCCTGATCGAGGAATTACTGCAACTTAACTGGCAAGAACAGACTGCCGTGCAACTGTACAGCCTGCTCAAGGCCGAGCAGCATCGAGCTTGCGCCGAGCTGCCAGAGGCCCAGTGGCTGCCGCGACGGCAGGAGATCGATCAGTTGCTCGACGTGCCCGATGCGGCCTCGGCCTGGTGTGCGCTGGAAAGGCTCAAGCAGCATGACGACCCCTTGCTGGCAACTGCCGGCCAACGCCTGCACGAAGGCTGCCCGCTGACGGCACACCTGGTGTGGGAGCAGATCCGCCGGGCGCGGTACCTGTCGTTGGCGCAAGTGTTCCAGATGGAATACCGCATGAGCCTGAATTGTTGCCGCCACCCTGAATTCAGCGAAGGCGTGCGCGCCCGCCTGCTGGACAAGGACAACCAGCCGCGCTGGCACTGGCCGGATGTGGCGCAGGTGCCGGCAGCGGTGGTCGAGGCGCATTTTGCCAAGGCGTGGGAGGGGCGGCACCCGTTGGCAGACCTGGCATAGCCTTGTGTCGCGACAGGGGCGCTAGGCGCCCCCGCTTCGATTTACCTACCGCTGCCAGTTTCCTCCCCGGCCCTGCCCCCGCTGACCCTCCCAGCGCCCGCCGTCATTTCTCTGCCCATTGGAGTGCCAGTCGCCATGCTGGTAACGCTGGCTGTTATTGCGATAGTCATGGCGATCGCGGTCCTGACCGTAGTCTTGCCGCTGGCGGTTGCCATAGTCATAACGCGGGTTACCGTGCCACTGGTTCATCCCTGGCTGCGGATGCGGTCGATAATAAGGCGCCGGTGCCGTCCGATAGTAATAACGTGGTGCCGGCTGGTAGTAGTAGCGCGGCTGTGGCGTCACGTAGTAGCGGTCGTAGCGGTAATACCCCGGCGCTACATAGCGATCGGTGGAGTAGTAGTCCGAACGGTAATAGCCCCCGCTCTCGTAATAAGGGGCGCAGGCAGAAGTCATCAGCCCCAGCAGGGCGATCAACAGAATTCGATAGGACATGGCGGCCTCCTGGACCGCTGGAGTGCCCGAACAGCGGCGCTGGCGAGCGTCGATGCGAAATGCGTTCATCGACACTGAATAAGACAGTGGCGCCAAGGTGCAGTGCCATTTCTGCAACAATTTGATACAGGTGCAATACCCCTGAAAAACTTGCAGTCATTTGCCGGTCATCTCACTAGAATGGGCGGCTGGGCACACATCACGGGAAGATCATGCCATTACGTTCCGCTCTGTTCTCGCAGCGCTCGCTGATCTTTACCCTGTTGCTGCTGCTTGCCTGCGGCTTCCTCGCCACTTCACTGCTCAGCTACTTCGCCTCGCGCAGCGCCATCCGCGACGGCATCGTCAATACCGAATTGCCACTGACCTCCGACACGGTCTACTCGGAAATCCAGAAAGACCTGATTCGCCCGGTGCTGATTGCCTCGATGATGGCCCAGGACACCTTCCTGCGCGACTGGGTGCTGTCCGGCGAGCAGGATACCGGGCGCATGACCCGCTACCTGGGCGAAGTCATGGGCAAGCAGGACACCTTCACCTCATTTTTCGTGTCCGACCGCACGCTGACCTATTACCAGGCCAAGGGCGTACTCAAACATGTCGAGCCGGGCACCTGGCGCGATGCCTGGTATTTCCGCCTGCGTGACCTCAAGGCCCCCTATGAGATCAATGTCGACCTGGACATGGCCAACCACGACAGCTTGACCGTGTTCATCAACTACCAGGTGCATGACTACCAACAGCGCTTCATCGGCGCCGCAGGCGTAGGGCTGAGCGTATCGTCGGTGGTCAAGCTGATCGACCAGTATCAACGCCGCTACCAGCGGGCGGTGCTGTTCACCGATGCCAAAGGCAAGGTGCTGCTGACCGGCTCCGAAGGTGGCCCGCATGGCTTGCGGGTCGGCCAGTCACTGCGCGACAACCCCGAACTGAATGACGTGCTGGCCGAGCAGCGAGTGCCAGGCGAAGGCAGCCACGAGTACCGTGACAGCGAAACCCAAAGCCACTTTCTCAACGTGCGCCACCTGCCCGAACTGGACTGGTACCTGCTGGTGGACAAACGCGAAACCGGCGCCCTCGACCGCATTCGTCACTCCCTGTACCTGAACCTGGCGATCTGCGCCATGATCACCTTGGTGGTGCTGGCGCTGGTGCATGCCATGGTCCGCCGCCACCAGGCCAGCACCGAAGCCTTGGCTACCCTCGACAGCCTCACCGGCCTGCCCAACCGGCGCAGCTTCGACCTGCTCGCCGCCCAGGCACTGCACGAAGCCCAGCGCGACAGTGGCCCGCTGGTGGCCTTGCTGATCGACCTGGACCACTTCAAGGCACTGAACGACACCCACGGCCACCTGGCAGGCGACGAAGTGCTGCGCCAATTCGCCAATGTGCTGCAAGGCAGCCTGCGCCAGTCGGATATACTGTGCCGCTGGGGCGGTGAGGAATTCATCGTACTGCTGCGTGAAGCCGAAGGCCGGCAGGCGGTCGAGGTGGCGGAAAAGATCCGCCGGCGCACCGAACAACTGACCTTCAGCTACGACGACCAGCCGTTGCGCCTGACTACCAGCATCGGGCTGAGCAGCCTGCAACCGGAGGATACCCTGCACGCCCTGCTGACCCGCGCCGACCGTGCGCTTTATCGTGCCAAGC
The DNA here is from genome assembly GCF_001320565.1 of Pseudomonas sp. NBRC 111132. Taxonomy (NCBI): domain Bacteria; kingdom Pseudomonadati; phylum Pseudomonadota; class Gammaproteobacteria; order Pseudomonadales; family Pseudomonadaceae; genus Pseudomonas; species Pseudomonas sp. NBRC 111132. The sequence goes on along the minus strand of NZ_BCBI01000001.1, from coordinate 133,826 downwards.
AGGCAGGCCGCAACCGTGTCTGCAGTGATGCCAACCATGAATGACAGTCAACACTGCCCCGCTTGCGGCGCTCTCAACCAATGTGCCCTGGCCGACCCGCGCCGCGCCACACAGGCCTGCTGGTGTTACAGCGTGAGCATCGACCCGGCCGTGATCCAGGCCCTGCCTGACGCATTGCGCAACAAGGCTTGCCTGTGCCCGCGCTGCGCCGCTGTCGAAGACCAGCTCCGCTCACCCGCTGACCACTGACTGTTTCCATGCGCCTTGACCGTTTTCTCGCCAACCTGCCCAGCCACAACCGCCAGCAAGCCCGACTGATGCTGGCGCAACGCCGCGTGCGGGTGGACGGCCAGATTGTCAGCGACCCACTGGCCGAAGTGCGTGAATTCAGCCGCGTGGAGCTGGACGAGCAACTGCTGCAGGCCGGCCGCCCGGCCCGCTACCTGATGCTGCACAAGCCCACTGGCTGCGTCAGCGCCACCCAAGACCCACAGCACCCGACCGTGCTCGACCTGCTGCCCGCAGCGTTGCGGGATGACCTGCACATAGCCGGGCGCCTGGACTTCAACACCACCGGCCTGATGATCCTGACCAACGATGGCCAGTGGTCAAGGCGCCTGACCCAGCCTGCCACCAAGCTGCCCAAGCATTACCTGGTGGACACCGAGGACGAAATTGGCGAGCACTATGTGGCCAGGTTTCGCGAGGGGTTCTATTTCGCCTTCGAAAACCTCACCACCCAACCTGCCCAGCTGGACATCCTCGGCCCGCGCCAGGCCCGGCTGGCGATCGTCGAAGGGCGTTATCACCAGGTCAAGCGCATGTTCGGGCACTTCAACAACAAGGTGGTGGGGTTGCACCGGGAAAGCATGGGGGCAATCTGTCTGGACCCTGGTTTGGCGCCCGGGGAGTTTCGTGAACTGACGGCTGATGAAATAGCCACTGTCTAGACTGCCTGTTCTGGCCTCTTCGCGGGTAAACCCGCTCCCACAGGAGGTCCACTGTCATTGGGTACAGTGCAATACCTGTGGGAGCGGGTTTACCCGCGAAGAGGCCGGAACAGACGGCGCGGAGTCGTCATACGACCGCTCAGCGACAAAAGTCACATTTCTCCCCGAACGGCACTTGCGCGATCCACGACCCACTGCTTGAATCCAAATCGTCAGTCTGCATGTGACTACCAAGTCACGCCCGCAGTCGAAGACACCTTTTTGCCGGCCACCCAAGGCCTCGATGCCTTGGGGCACGGCGAATTGCCCGCCAAAAACAATACCGTCGACGCACGTGCCAAGGATCGACACAGGGCCCCCGGTTTCTCTTCAGGCAAATGCCTACCTGTCATAAAGAACGTGCACCCTAGGTGACGCGAATACCCTTTTTGCGCCAGGAGTCGATGACATGAGGCCAGAAATCGCTGTACTTGATATCCAAGGTCAGTATCGGGTTTACACGGAGTTCTATCGCGCGGATGCGGCCGAGAATACGATCATCCTGATCAACGGCTCGCTGGCCACCACGGCCTCGTTCGCCCAAACGGTACGTAACCTGCACCCGCAGTTCAACGTAGTACTGTTCGACCAGCCGTATGCCGGCAAGTCCAAACCACACAACCGTCAGGAACGGCTGATCAGCAAGGAGACCGAGGCGCATATCCTCCTGGAGCTGATCGAGCACTTCCAGGCCGACCACGTGATGTCCTTCTCGTGGGGAGGTGCAAGTACGCTGCTGGCGCTGGCGCACCAGCCGCGGTACGTGAAGAAGGCCGTGGTGAGTTCGTTCTCGCCCGTGATCAACGAGCCGATGCGCGACTACCTGGACCGTGGCTGCCAGTACCTGGCCGCTTGCGACCGCTATCAGGTCGGCAACCTGGTCAACGACACCATCGGCAAGCACCTGCCGTCACTGTTCAAGCGCTTCAACTACCGCCACGTCAGTAGCCTGGACAGCCACGAGTACGCGCAGATGCACTTCCACATCAACCAGGTGCTGCATCACGACCTGGAACGTGCACTGGATGGCGCGCGCAATATCAACATCCCGGTACTGTTCATCAACGGCGAACGCGACGAATACACCACGGTGGAAGATGCACGGCAGTTCAGCAAACACGTGGGCAGAAGCCAGTTCAGCGTGATCCGCGATGCGGGCCACTTCCTGGATATGGAGAACAAGGTCGCCTGCGAGGATACCCGCAGTGTGATGCTGGGGTTCCTCAAGCCAGCCGTGCGTGAACCCCGTCAACGTTACCAGCCTGTTCAACAGGGGCAGCATGCATTGGCCATCTGAGCAGCTCGGCGTCCTGTAGCTGACACCCGCAAGCCATGGGGCGCCGACAAGCTTTTTTATAACTTGGGCTTCTAATTCGTTGAGGGTTCTGGTAAAAAGTCGAGCTCAGATGCGGGTATAGTTTAGTGGCAAAACGAAAGCTTCCCAAGCTTTAGTTGAGGGTTCGATTCCCTCTACCCGCTCCACATCGCATTCCCGCATGGCGTTCCAGCAACGTCATCGCAGTCAAAAGGAGCCTTGGCTCCTTTTTTCGTTTCTCCCCCTCTGCTTTGATCTGGCCCATGGCCATTTACCCGCCGATCCGCTTCAATGCGCAGCGGGCGTATGCGCGTGCAAGCGAAACGGCTTTTGGCGGATATGCTCAATGGATTCGTGAAACATTTCGAAAGGACAACGCATGTTTCTCTCCCGCTGGTTACCAGGCCTTGCCAACCTGCTGCACTACCGTCGCGAATGGTTCCACGCCGACATGCAAGCTGGCCTGTCGGTAGCCGCGATCCAGATCCCCATTGCCATCGCCTACGCACAGATCGTCGGCCTGCCACCGCAATATGGCCTTTACGCCTGTGTGCTGCCGATGATGGTCTACGCGCTGATCGGCAGCTCACGCCAATTGATGGTCGGCCCCGACGCCGCTACCTGCGCGATGATTGCCGGCGCCGTGGCGCCGCTGGCCATGGGCGACCCGCAGCGGATTGCCGAGCTGTCAGTTATCGTCACGGTGCTGGTCGGGGTGATGTTGATCGCCGCAGGCTTGGCGCGGGCCGGTTTCATCGCCAGCTTCTTCTCGCGGCCAATCCTGATCGGCTACCTCAACGGTATCGGCCTCAGCCTGATCGCCGGCCAGTTGTCCAAGGTAGTGGGGTTCAAGATCGAGGGCGACGGCTTCATCCTCAGCCTGATCAACTTCTTCCAGCGCCTGGGCGAAATCCACTGGGTAACATTGATCATCGGCCTGGCCGCCCTGGGCTTGCTGATCTGGCTACCACGTCGCTACCCGCGCCTGCCTGCAGCCCTCACGGTGGTGGCGCTGTTCATGCTGCTGGTCGGCCTGTTCGGCCTTGACCGCCTTGGCGTTGCCATCCTCGGTCCGGTGCCTGCCGGCATCCCGAAACTGGCCTGGCCGCACAGCAACCTGGCGGAAATGAAGAGCCTGCTGCGCGATGCCTTGGGTATCGCAACCGTCAGTTTCTGCAGCGCCATGCTCACTGCACGCAGCTTTGCCGCCCGGCATGGCTATGCGATCAATGCCAACCACGAATTCGTCGCCCTGGGTGTGAGTAACCTGGCGGCCGGTATTTCCCAGGGCTTTGCCATCAGCGGCGCCGACTCGCGCACGGCGGTCAACGACATGGTCGGTGGCAAAAGCCAGCTGGTGGGCATCATCGCTGCACTGGTGATTGCCCTGATCCTGCTGTTCTTCACCGCGCCCATGGCGTGGATCCCGCAAGCGGCGCTGGGCGCCGTGCTGCTGATGGCCGGCTGGGGGCTGATCGACATCAAGTCGCTGGGGCGTATCCGACGCCTAAGCCGCTTCGAGTTCTGGCTGTGCCTGCTGACCACGGCGGGAGTGCTGGGCCTGGGCGTGCTGCCCGGCATCGTGTTTGCCGTGACCCTGGCGATCCTGCGCCTGCTCTACAGCATCTATCAGCCCACCGATGCCGTGCTGGGTTGGCTGCCGGGCACCGAAGGCCAGGTCGACATCCGCAAATTCAAGGACGCGCGCACCGTGCCTGGCCTGGTGGTGTACCGCTTCGACGACGCCATCCTGTTCTTCAACGCCGACTACTTCAAGATGCGCCTGCTAGAAGCCGTGCAAAGCCAAAACCAGCCAAAGGCCGTGCTGTTCGATGCCGAAGCCGTCACCAGCATCGATGTCAGCGGCATCGCCGCCCTGCGCGAAGTGCGCGACACCTTGGCCGCCCAGGGCATTTTCTTCGCCATCGCGCGCGCGCGGGGTACCTTCCTGCGCATGCTGGTGCGCTCGGGGATGGCGCGGGAGATGGAAGACAAACTGCTGTTCGGCTCGGTGCGGGCAGGCATTCGGGCGTATCGGGTTTGGCGCAACAGAAATCGAAGTGTGCAAACAGCTGAACAGCGCTGACGGGAACTGGACAGCGGCTCTCGAGAACCTCGCTCGACATGCTAAAGTCGCCCCGTTCCCCGCTCCACCCAACGGACCCCAGCATGCCTGCACTCGACGCCACCCTCACCTCCTGGCCAGCACTCGCCGCCCGCCACCCCTGCGACGCCCTGCTGCTGGGCAACGGCGCCAGCCGCGCAGTGTGGAAACCGTTCGGCTACTTCTCGCTGTTCGAGGAAGCGCAACGCGCCGGCCGCAAGAAAGGCCTGGCGGTCAGCGACCAGGCATTGTTCAAATCCTTGGGCACGGAGCTGTTCGAGCCCGTACTCAGCACCCTCAACATCACAGTACGCGCCAACGCCGCACTGGCCATCAACTCCACCGCGCCGCTGAACCGCTACTACTCGATCAAGGAAGCGCTGATCCACGCCGTGCGTACCGTGCACCTGCCCTGGCCACTGATGCCTGCCACCACCCTGGCCGCGCTCAACCAGGCCCTGCGCGGCTACCGCTGCGTCTACACCAGCAACTACGACCTGCTGCTGCCGTGGGCCGTGCAACACGCCCCGCAGGGCTTCGCCGAACTGTTCGACGAGCAAGGCTACTTCGACGTGCGCCGCACCCGCAGCGAAGGCACCCGCGTGCTGCACCTGCATGGCGGCCTGCACCTGCTCAAGCTGCCCGACGGCACCACCCGCCAACGCAGCGCCGAAAGCGCCGAGCTGCTCGATGGGTTTGCCGTGAACATCCCAGGTGAAGTACCGCTGTTCGTCAACGAAGACCGCAGCGACGAGAAACTGCGTGCCATCCGCCACTCGGACTACCTGAGCTGGTGCCTGGGGCAGCTGGCACGGGAAAGCCAGGGGCTATGCCTGTTCGGGCAGCATCTGGACAGCAGTGACCAGCACCTGCTCGACGCCATTCGCCTGGCTCGGCCGAAGCAGCTTTCGATTGCTATCCGGCCGTTGAGCGAGGCTTCGGTGATCAACCAGAAGCAGCATTTCGTGGATCGGTTCGCCGACTTGGTGGGTACCACGCTGCACTTCTTTGATGCCAGTACGCATCCGCTGGGGCAGGCGACATTGGCGATCGAGCCACCCTCTGCTCGACGCTGACACGTCCTCCACAGACCTGCAGGTGGGTGGCCGTCAGAGCAACCCATCCGCCCGCAACAACGTCTCCAGGCAATGCTCCTGCACCCCGTAGAACGCCTTGAGCTGGGCGATCTTCTCCAGCAGCGCGCCGTTGTCCACCGCCTGCCGCCGCTTCACCGCAAGAATCATCTTGTTCTTGTTGGTGTGCTCCAGCGAGATGAACTCGAACACCTTGGTTTCATAGCCGCAGGCTTCCAGGTACAGCGCGCGCAGGCTGTCGGTGAGCATTTCGGCCTGCTGGCCCAAGTGCAGGCCGTACTGCAGCATCGGTTGCAGCAACCCTGGGCTGTGCAGTTGCGGACGGATCTGTTTGTGGCAGCACGGCGAACACATGATGATCGCAGCGTTGCAGCGGATGCCGGTGTGAATGGCGTAGTCGGTGGCGATGTCGCAGGCATGCAGGGCGATCATCACCTCAATGGCCGCAGGCACTACGCTGCGCACGTCACCGCACTGGAACTCCAGCCCTGGGTGCTCAAGGCGCGAGGCGGCGGCGTTGCACAGGTCGACCATGTCCTGGCGCAACTCCACGCCAGTCACCTGTGCATCGCGGCCCAGGCTGTTGCGCAGGTAGTCATGCATGGCGAAGGTCAGGTAACCCTTGCCCGAACCGAAGTCGGCGACCCGCAGCGCCTGCTGCGCCGGCACCGGCGCGCTGGCCAGGGCGTGGTCGAAGACCTCGATGAACTTGTTGATCTGCTTCCACTTGCGCGACATGGACGGGATCAATGCGCCTTGTGCGTCGGTCACGCCAAGGTCGCGCAGGAACGGCCGCGACAGCTCCAGGTAGCGCTTTTTCTCGCGGTCGTGGCCGCTACCTGCGACGGCCTCGCGCGGTGCTTGTGCACCGTGACGCTGAAGCATCGGTTTGCCCTTCTTGCTGAATGTCAGCTGCACTTCGCCGTCAGCGTCGAACAGGTGGGCATTGCGAAAGCTGTCCGGCAGCAGCTCGGCGATCAGCACCTGGGCCTGCTCCAGCGGCAGGTTGCGGGTGATGTCGCGTGTCTGGTGGCGGTAGACCAGCGACAGGCATGGCTGGCCCTTGACCTGCAGCGGCTTGGCAATGATCCGTTGCAAGGTCTGGTCGGCACCGACATGGCGCGCCAGCACCAGCTTGACCAGGGTGTTGCCGTGCAAGGCGGCGTTCAGCAGGTCGAGAAACTGGGTGCGCGCATCTGGCGCACAGGGGGCGGAAGTACTGGCGGACATGGAGAAACGGTGCCTCGAATAGCGGGAAGCGCATTCTACACCCTATGCTGCCGGCTTCCGACTCAATCGAGAATCACCAGGCGGTTGGGCAACTCGTTACGGGCATGGGTTGGCGGCACGTGCTCGCTCAATAACTCGCCGCAGGCCTCGATGCACTCGACAAAGCCCTGCAAGGTCCGGCCCTGGCGCACCTGCTCGGCAAAGCGGGCCACGATGGCCGCGCGGGCGGTGGTATCCAGGTAATGCTCGATACCACGGTCGACCAAAATCTCCACATGCCGCTCCGCTTCGCTGACAAAGATCAGCACGCCCGTGGCGCCTGCAGTGCGCTGCAGGTTCTGCTCGCGAAACTGCTGCCGGGCCAGGCGCGAGGCACGCCAGCGGCGCAGGCCCCGAGGGATCAGCCAGCCGGCCAGGCGTGGGTTGCGCAGCAGCAGGCACAGGCCAACGAACAGCAACACATTGGCCACCAGCAAGCCTCGCACGCCAGGCCAGCCCAGCAGCCAGTGCAACAGCCCAGGCACGGCCAGCGCCAGTACGGCGGCCCAGAACAAAGGCCAATAGGCGTAGTCGTCGGCACGGCGGGCCAGCACCGTCACCAGTTCGGCATCGGTACGCCGTTCGGCACGGGCAATGGCTTCGGCAATCTGCCGCTGATGGTATTCATCGAAAGGGGTCATGCCGTCGGTCTCTTGAGCGTTCTTATAGTTGTTGTCCCGGCATTCGGGGCTTCATCCGCTAGCGACATATTCAGGCATAATCCGCCGCTGGAAGAAATGCCTGCAAATCGTACAACAATAGCCGCCTGAAAACTTCGGTCGCGCACGTATCACCGTGGATACGGCAAAGGCCCCACAACGGAATTGATGATGAAACTGTCTTTGCTGGGCCTGGCCATGGGCCTCGCCAGTCAGGCGGCCCTCGCCGCCCCCACCGCCCCGCCCCTGCAGGACAAGCAGGCATTCATCGACCATCTGATCAGCCAGATGACCGAAGCCGAGAAAATCGGCCAGTTGCGCCTGATCAGCATCGGTCCAGAAATGCCCCACGACAAGATTCGCGAGGAAATCGCCGCCGGCCGCATCGGTGGCACTTTCAACTCACGCACCGCCCCGGAAAACAGGCCGATGCAAGACGCCGCCATGCGCAGTCGCCTGAAGATCCCGATGTTCTTCGCCTACGACACCATCCACGGCGAACGCACCATCTTCCCGATCGGCCTGGGCATGGCTGCCACCTGGGACATGGACGCGGTTGCCAAGGTCGGTCGCACCGCCGCTATCGAAGCCTCGGCCGACGCCTTGGACATGACCTTCGCACCGATGGTCGATATCGCCCGTGACCCGCGCTGGGGCCGCACCAGTGAAGGCTTCGGCGAAGACACCTACCTGACCTCGAAAATCGGCCAGGTGATGGTGCGCTCGTTCCAGGGCAGCAGCCCGGCCAACCCCGACAGCATCATGGCCATCGTCAAGCACTTCGCCCTGTATGGCGCGGTGGAAGGCGGGCGCGACTACAACACAGTCGATATGAGCCTGCCGAAAATGTACAACGACTACCTGCCGCCCTACCGCGCCGCACTCGATGCAGGTGCTGGCGGGGTGATGGTGGCGCTGAACTCGATCAATGGCGTGCCGGCCACCTCCAACACCTGGCTGATGAACGACCTGCTGCGCAAGGAGTGGGGCTTCAAGGGCGTGACCATCAGCGACCACGGTGCAATCCAGGAGTTGATCCGCCACGGCGTCGCCCGCGACGGCCGTGAAGCCGCCAAGCTGGCGATCAAGGCCGGCATCGACATGAGCATGAACGACACCCTGTACGGCGAAGAACTGCCGGGCTTGCTGAAGTCCGGCGAAGTGACCCAGCGCGAGCTGGACCAGGCGGTGCGTGAAGTGCTGGGTGCCAAGTACGACATGGGCCTGTTCAAAGACCCGTACGTGCGTATCGGCAAGGCCGAAACCGACCTGAAAGACTACTACGGCAACGACCGCCTGCACCGCGAAGCCGCGCGTGACGTGGCCCGCCGCAGCCTGGTGCTGCTGGAAAACCGCAACCAGACCCTGCCACTGAAAAAAGCCGGCACCATTGCCTTGGTCGGCCCGCTGGCCGATGCCCCGATCGACATGATGGGCAGCTGGGCCGCCGACGGAAAACCCGTACACTCGGTGACCGTTCGCGAAGGCTTGAGCCGTGCCATGGAGGGCAAGGCCAAGCTGGTCTATGCCAAAGGCTCCAACGTCACGGGCGACAAGGCGATTCTCGATTACCTGAACTTCCTCAACTTCGATGCCCCGGAAATCGTCGATGACCCACGTCCGCCTGCGGTGCTGATCGATGAGGCTGTCAAAGCGGCCAAGCAGTCCGATGTGATCGTGGCAGTGGTCGGCGAGTCGCGCGGCATGTCCCACGAGTCGTCGAGCCGTACCACCCTGGAAATCCCGGCCAGCCAGCGCGAGCTGATCAAGGCCCTCAAGGCAACCGGTAAACCACTGGTGCTGGTGCTGATGAACGGCCGGCCGCTGTCGATCAGCTGGGAACGCGAGCAGGCCGACGCGATCCTCGAAACCTGGTTCGCCGGCACCGAAGGCGGCAATGCCATCGCCGACGTACTGTTTGGCGATTACAACCCCTCTGGCAAGCTGGCCATCACCTTCCCGCGCTCGGTCGGGCAAATCCCGATGTACTACAACCACACCCGTATCGGCAGGCCATTCACGCCGGGCAAGCCGGGCAACTACACCTCGCAGTACTTCGAAGAGCCCAACGGGCCGCTGTACCCGTTCGGCTATGGCCTGAGCTACAGCAGCTTCGAGTTGTCGGGCCTGGCGCTGTCGAGCAAAGACCTCAAGCGCGGCGATACGCTGGAAGCCAAGGTAACGGTCAAGAACACCGGCAAGGTGGCAGGCGAGACGGTGGTGCAGCTGTACCTGCAGGATGTGTCCGCCTCGATGAGCCGCCCGGTGAAGGAGCTGAAAAACTTCCAGAAGCTTATGCTCAAGCCTGGCGAGACGCGCACATTGACCTTCAGCATCAGCGAGGACGACCTGAAGTTCTACAATGGCCAGCTACAGCGGGTTGCCGAGCCCGGGGAATTCAATGTCCAGGTCGGGCTGGATTCCCAGGCGGTGCAGCAACAGAGTTTCGAGCTGCTGTAACTGAAAGGTCGCCTGTACCGGCCCTTTCGCGGGCTTCCCCGCGAAAGGGCCGGCCCCGACATCCCAATCATCCGGATCCGCCCCCATGCCCTTTTCCTTTCGCGCCCTGCGTCTGGGGCTGATCACCCTGCTGATCGTGCTGGGTACCGCCCTCAGTGCCGGCTGGGCCATGCACCAGGCCAAGCGCCAGGCCATGGAAGACGACGCCCAGCGTGCCAGCCAGCAGTTGGGCCTGTACGCCAACGCCCTGCACACCCTGATCGACCGCTACCGCGCCCTGCCCGCCGTGCTGGCGCTGGACCCGGAGCTGATCGCCGCGTTGCGCGGTCCGGTCACAGAACACGTACAGGACGCCCTGAACCACAAGCTCGAACGCATCAACGGCGCCGCCAATTCCTCCACCCTCGAACTGCTCGACCGCACCGGCCTGGCCATTGCTGCCAGCAACTGGCGGCTGCCCAGCAGCTACGTGGGTTCCAACTACGGCTTCCGGCCCTACTTCAAGCAAACCCGCAGCCAGGGCAGCGGCCGCTTCTACGCCGTGGGGGTGACCAGTGGCGTGCCGGGTTACTTCCTCGCCAGCGCGGTCAACGATGAGCATGGCCGCTTCCTCGGCGCCATGGTGGTGAAGCTGGAGTTCCCCGAGCTGGAACGCGAATGGCGCCAGGGCAGCGATACCCTGCTGGTCAGCGACGCCCGCGGCATTACCTTCATTGCCAACCAGGACGGCTGGCGCTACCGCGAGCTGCAGCCGCTCAGTGGCGCCGACCGGGCCGAACTGGCCGAAACCCGCCAGTACGACAAGCAACCGTTGGTGCCGCTGCAACATCAGGTGCTGACGCGCTTTGCCGCCAACAGCACCCTTAGCCGCGTGCAAGGCCCGGAGGGCAGCGCCGAGTACTTGTGGGAGAGCCTGCCGCTGGAAGGCGAAAACTGGACGTTGCACCTGCTGCGCAAACCGCAGGTCGCCGCCGATGGCCGCAATGCCGCCCTCGGCGCCGCCGCCGTCTGGCTGAGCCTGGTGTTCGCTGCGCTGTTCGTCAGCCAGCGCCTGCGCCTGGCCCGCCTGCGCCAGCGCAGCCGACAAGAGCTCAAGCGCCAGGTCGAGGAGCGCACGCGCGAGCTGCGTACCGCCCAGGAAGGCCTGGTGCAATCCGCCAAACTGGCCGCGCTCGGGCAGATGTCGGCGGCCATGGCCCACGAAATAAACCAACCGCTGACCACCCAACGCATGCAGCTGGAAACCCTGCGCCTGCTGCTTGACCATGGCCGCCATGACGAAGCGCGGCAGGCGCTGGAGCCGCTGGAACAAATGCTCACACGCATGGCAGCGCTTACCAGCCACCTGAAAACCTTCGCCCGCAACAGCCCGGTGGGCCTGCGCGAGCGCCTCGACCTGGCCACCGTGGTCGACCAGGCCTTGCACCTGCTCGAAGCGCGCATTCGCAGCGAAGAAGTAGAGGTGGCCCTGTACCTGGCACGCCCGGCCTGGGTACGTGGCGATGCCATCCGCCTGGAGCAGGTACTGATCAACCTGCTGCGCAATGCCCTCGACGCCATGGCCGACAAGCGCTACAAACGCCTGGAAATCCGCATCGAGCCCGACGGCGAGCTGTGGCGCCTTAGCGTGCTCGACTCCGGTGGCGGCATTGCCGAAGCCGACCTGGCCAAGGTCTTCGACCCATTCTTCACCACCAAGCCAGTGGGTGAAGGGCTGGGGCTGGGCCTGGCCATTTCCTATGGCATCGTGCACGAGGCCGGTGGCCAGCTACAGGCCGAAAACCTGCCCGGCGGCGCGCGCCTGAGCCTTACCCTGCCCCGTGACCTGGAGCCTGTATGTTGAATTCGGTGATCGTCGTCGATGATGAAGCCAGTATCCGCACGGCTGTCGAGCAATGGCTGAGCCTATCCGGCTTCAGCGTGCAGTTGTTCGCCCGCGCCGAAGAGTGCCTGGCACACCTGCCGCGGCACTTTCCCGGGGTGATCATCAGCGATGTCCGCATGCCGGGCATGGATGGCCTGCAATTGCTCGAACGCCTGCAGGCGGATGACCCCGACCTGCCCGTGATTTTGCTCACCGGCCACGGTGATGTGCCCATGGCGGTAGAAGCCATGCGCAACGGGGCCTATGACTTCCTTGAAAAACCCTTTACCCCGCAACACTTGCTGGGCAGCCTGCGCCGAGCCCTGGAGAAGCGCCAGCTGGTGCTGGAGAACCGCCGGTTGCACGAGCAGGCCGACCTCAAGTCACGCCTGGAGGGGACGCTGCTTGGCATGTCCCAAGGCCTGCAGCAGCTGCGCCGGCAAGTGCTGGAGCTGGCCAGCCTGCCGGTCAATGTGCTGATTCGTGGTGAAACCGGCAGTGGCAAGGAGCGTGTCGCCCGCTGCCTGCACGATTTTGGCCCGCGCGCCGACAAGCCGTTCGTTGCCCTCAACTGTGCAGCAATCCCAGAGTCGCTGTTCGAGGCCGAGCTGTTCGGTCACGAGAGCGGCGCCTTTACCGGCGCCCAGGGCAAGCGCATCGGCAAGCTGGAGTACGCCAACGGTGGCACGGTGTTCCTTGACGAAATCGAGAGCATGCCACTGGCGCAGCAGGCCAAGCTGCTACGGGTGATTCAGGAACAGAAGGTGGAGCGCCTGGGGGCCAACCAGAGCATCAGCGTTGACTTGCGAATCATTGCCGCGACCAAGCCCGACCTGCTCGACGAAGCCCGTGCCGGGCGCTTTCGCGAAGACCTGGCCTACCGCTTGAACGTGGCCGAGCTGCGCCTGGCACCATTGCGTGAACGGCGTGAGGACATCGCGCTGCTGTTCGACCACTTTGCCCGTGCAGCAAGCGAAAAGCTTGGGCGTGCCGCGCCGCCGCCGTCGGGAGCACAGCTGGCGCAACTGCTGTCGCATGACTGGCCGGGCAATGTGCGTGAACTGGCCAATGCGGCGGAGCGGCATGCATTGGGTTTGGGTTCGCCGAACATCGAGGTGGCGCCTGCCGGGCAATCGCTGGGCGAGCAAATGGAAGCGTTCGAGGCGCAATGCCTACGCGCGGCGTTGCGCCAGCATGGTGGGGCGATCAATGCAGTGATGGAGGCGTTGCAGCTGCCGCGGCGCACACTGAACGAGAAGATGCAGCGGCATGGGTTGGTACGTGAGGATTTTGTCGGGCGCGAATGAGCGGAAATCCGCTTATTGGTAATGACTAATAAGCAAACATCCGCTTACTTCTCGGCGATCTTGGGGCTGCTTTGCAGCCCATCGCGACGCAAGGCCGCTCCTACAAGGCCACTAACATGCGGGGTCTGGGCAGACTACGCCCTCAAATGAATCAGCCTGCACCCATTTGGCACACCTTCTGCAATCACCTGTGCAAGCTGCGCCACGGCGCGCTCCACAAAAACAACGAGAAGGTATCCCTGATGGATAACGCCACCTCCCTGCCCGCCGGGGCGGCCACCGCGCCTGCCGCAGAAAAAACCACCGCCAGCCGCCTGAAGTCGATTTTCAGCGGGTCCATCGGCAACATGGTCGAATGGTACGACTGGTACGTCTACGCCGCGTTCTCGCTGTACTTCGCCAAGGCCTTCTTCCCGGCCGGCGACTCCACCGCACAACTGCTCAACACCGCCGCGATCTTCGCCGTGGGCTTTCTGATGCGCCCGATCGGCGGCTGGCTGATGGGCCTGTACGCCGACCGCAAGGGCCGCAAGGCCGCGCTCATGGCTTCGGTACTGCTGATGTGCGCAGGCTCGTTGGTCATCGCCCTGACCCCGGGTTACGAAACCATCGGCGTCGCCGCGCCTATCCTGCTGGTCATCGCACGCCTGCTGCAGGGCCTGTCGGTAGGTGGTGAATACGGCACCTCGGCCACCTACCTCAGCGAAATGGCCAGCAAGGAACGCCGTGGCTTCTTCTCCAGCTTCCAGTACGTGACCCTGATCTCCGGCCAGCTCATCGCCCTGGCGGTATTGATCGTCCTGCAGCAGACCCTGACCACCGAGCAGCTGTATGCCTGGGGCTGGCGCGTGCCGTTCGTGATCGGTGCGCTGTGCGCCGTAGTGGCCCTGTACCTGCGTCGCGGCATGGAAGAAACCGCATCGTTCACCAAGAAGGAAAAGGCCAAGGAAAGCCTGATGCGCACCCTGCTGCGTCACCCCAAGGAGCTGATGACAGTGGTCGGCCTGACCATGGGCGGCACCCTGGCCTTCTACACCTACACCACCTACATGCAGAAGTACCTGGTCAACACCGTGGGCATGAGCATCAGCGACTCGACCACCATCTCGGCCGCCACGCTGTTCCTGTTCATGTGCCTGCAGCCGGTGATCGGCGGGCTGTCCGACAAGATCGGCCGACGTCCGATCCTGATCGCCTTCGGTGTGCTCGGCACCCTGTTCACCGTACCGATCCTCAGCACCCTGCACACCATCCAAACCTGGTGGGGCGCGTTCTTCCTGATCATGGCTGCTTTGATCATCGTCAGCGGCTACACCTCGATCAACGCCGTGGTCAAGGCCGAGCTGTTCCCAACTGAAATTCGCGCACTGGGCGTAGGCCTGCCATATGCGCTGACCGTGTCGATCTTCGGCGGTACCGCTGAGTACGTGGCCCTGTGGTTCAAGAGCGTCGGCATGGAAAGCGGCTTCTACTGGTACGTTACCGCCTGCATCGCTTGCTCGCTGCTGGTTTACGCAACCATGAAGGACACCAAGCAACACTCGCGAATTACTACTGATTGACGCAGGCCTGGTAATACTGAAAGGGGCGCACCATTGTATGGGGCGCCCCTTTTTTATGCCCGCTCTGATAAAGCATCTCGGCTGCCAAGTGCTTGTCAAAACAGGTTTATCGCCTTCGAGATCGAGCGCCGCGCGCGGCGCTCGATTTCAGCAACACCGCAAACATCAAGCCATACCTCCAAAGCCCCTGATGAGCCGATTCAAGACACCTCCAACGCCTGACGCGGTTCACGGCGCTGGTACCAGTTGGCCATCAGCACCAGCACCAGCAGCACCCCGCCCAGCACTGCCGAAGAGCCGACCGTGCCAAAGTCCAGGCCGCCCTTCTCATGCGGCTTGGTCAGGAAGTCACCCAAGGTGGCGCCAAACGGCCGGGTGAGCACGAACGCGACCCAGAACAACACAACGCCTGGGATGCGGGTCCAATATCGAGCCACCACCACCAATGCAATGGCACTGCCAATCAAGAGTGCGCCACCGGCAAAGCCCAGCCCCGAGTCATCGGCCAGGTAATCGCCCAGCGCGGTGCCGAGGGTGTTGGAAAACAGGATTGCCACCCAGTAGAACAGCTCGCCCGTGCGGTTCTTGATACGGGTGACATCCAGCGGGTTGCCACTCAGACGCCAGACCAGGAAGGTCAGTAACAGGATGCCGATGAGCAGCGCCGAACCCGTGGCATAACCCAGCCCCAGGGTACGGTCCATGAAATCGGACATGGTGGTGCCAGCGGTACTGGTGGAGAGAATAACCAACCAGTACAGCATCGGGTGATAGCGGCGCGAGTACAACTGGCCCAGCAACGTCAGCAGAAACACGCTGATCAGCAGCAGCGAGCTAAGTGCATAGCCGATGTTCAGGGTCATCGACAGCAAGTCGCCTGCTGTTTCACCCAGGGTGGTAGCGCAGATCTTCATGACCCAGAAGGCCAAGGTGATTTGCGGGAGTTTGTTCATTGTTGTGCCGCTCCAGTTTTAGGTGCGGCGATGGTGCTGAGCAGCGTCTGAAAAATCGGTTGGTGATAGATGAAAAATACGTTCATCGGCCATCTGCTTCAGATTTTTCCTTCTTAACGCCCTATTAATTCCACCTCATCAAGCTGCAATGGCTGGCAGAACGTTGGTGCAAGCACCGACGTACCTTGGGCCAGGCTGCTGCCTGATTGACGGTATGCGCACCCATATATATCTATTTATTAGATTTTTAACCGCTATTTTTTGCGCTTTTTAATCGAATTAATAGGCGTAGCATTTAACCCATAGAAACAAACAACTCACGAACCCCTGGAGCAACGACCATGAAAAACAAACTGATCCTCACCCTGGCCCTCTCGGTTCTCGCAACGGGCGCCTTTGCCGAAGATGGCTTCGATCGCACCAACGCCCACACCTTCGCCGCAGCCCAGACTCAATCCGCTAGTTACGTTGAAGACGGCTTTGACCGCACCGGCGGCCAACGCTTCGCCGAAGACGGCTTCGACCGCACCGGCGGCCAACGCTTCGCCGAAGATGGCTTCGACCGCACCGGCGGCCAACGCTTCGCCGAAGACGGCTTCGACCGCACCGGCGGCCAACGCTTCGCCGAAGATGGCTTCGACCGCACCAACGCCCACCGCATCAGCTGATCCCTGATGCGAGCACCCAGCCCGGCTTTAGCCGGGCTTGATCATTTGCAGGCGAGCTCAGGCTTGGCACACTAGGCACCTTGTCCACCAGGAGGTAGGGCCAGCAAGCCCAGCACAGATGTATTACTACGAACCCGCCAAAGGCCACGGCCTGCCCCACGACCCGTTCAATGCCATCGTCGGTCCCCGCCCTATCGGCTGGATCTCCTCTCAAGACCGCGACGGTCGCCTGAACCTGGCGCCATACAGCTTCTTCAACGCCTTCAACTACATCCCGCCGATCATCGGTTTCTGCAGCGTCGGGCGCAAAGACAGCCTGAACAACATCGAGCAGACCGGTGAATTCGTCTGGAACCTGGCCACCCGCCCACTGGCCGAGCAAATGAACCTGAGCTGCGCGCCAGTTGCTGCCGATGTGAGCGAATTTGAACTGAGCGGCCTCACTGCCGCACCGTCGAGCATCGTCAAGGTGCCGCGCGTGGGCGAAACCCCGGTAGCCTTCGAGTGCAAGGTCAGCCAGATCGTCCAGCTCAAGCGGGCCGACCAGGCATTGGTGCCTAGCTGGCTGATCCTCGGGGAAGTCGTGGCGGTGCACATTGCCGAGCACCTGTTGAACAACGGCATCTACGATACCGCTGCCGCCGAGCCGATCCTGCGTGGCGGTGGCCCGGCGGACTATTTCGAACTGGGCAATCTGTTCAAGATGGCCCGGCCGCCAGCCTGATCACCAGACCAGCTCGCCCTCTTCGCTGACGCCCTGCAGGCGTTGCAGCTCGGCGGTGGCCGCTTCGTCGGCGGCCACGGCGCCCTTGAACACCTGCCCGTCGAGCACCTTGTGAAAGCGTGGTGCACCGCCCATGCCCAGGGCCTTGACCGCGATGGCCGCGTTGTAGCCACCCCCCTCCACCGGCACCATCGCCGAAACCGCTTCGAAATGAGTAAATTCCCTACGTGCCATGTCGCTATCCGCTTGGTTGAACAAGTGCGTCACTTTACCTCATCCACCCTCAATCGAAGGTATGCAAGTCCAGGCTACTGACCACACGCGCCTGCACCAGCTCACCAAACACCTCCAGCGTCGGCGAAGCAAAGTAGCCACTCATCGCCTGCTGGTCCTGCCAGCTACCACTGAGCAGCCACAGGTCAGCATCAGCCTGCGAACGCTGCACGGTGAAACTCAGGCAACCCGGCGCACGCAGCGAGGGCTCGAGCAGGTCACGCAGGCGCGCGCCCAGCTCTGCAGAACGCCCGCTGCTGGCACGAATGAAAGCAAGATGGGTGACCGGTTGTTTTAGGGTCATTGCACAATCTCCTTGAAGCGGGCGGACGGAAAAGCCAGGCTGCCAAGGTTAGGGGCTCACCCGCGCGGCGCGTTAGGCCAATACTGCACGTCGATTGCCTGATCCTGCAGCGCTGCAGGATCAGGCAATCGACGTGCAGCTTTCGACTAGCGCCCGTCTGTGCCCAAACCTATGCTGCGTCGGTCAGTAGAGGAAAGCCATCATGACCACCGCCACGTCCACCGACCCCACCCTGGAACTGCAGCGCCTGGAACTGGCCGAATTGATTACCCGCCACGCCGGCGAGCCCCACGGCCCGGCCTCGGCCATCGATGACCTGTACCTGGTGCGCTACACCGAGAACGTGCGCTCGGTGCCGACCCTTGCGCAACCCGCCCTGTGCATCCTTGCCCAAGGCAGCAAAAGCCTGTTTCTCGGCGACGAGCAGTACGCCTACGACCCACTGCATTACATGGTGGTCTCGGTGACCTTGCCGCTAAGCGGCGTGAAGCTCGATGCCAGCCCGCAGAACCCCAGCCTGGGCCTGCGCATGGACCTGGACCCGGCCGAAATCAGCCAGCTGATCGCCGAGAGCGGACCGATGCTGGTACCCAATAGACCTTCGGGCCGTGGCTTGTACGTGGAAAGGACTGATGCGGCGTTGCTTGACGCCCTGCTACGGCTGATCCGCCTGCTGGACACACCGCGTGATATCGCGATGTTGGCACCGCTGTTCCGCCGCGAGATTCTCTACCGTTTGCTGCGTGGGCCGCAGGGTTGCCGGCTGTATGAAATCGCGTTGGCCAACAGCCAGACCCACCGGGTTTGCCAAGCCATAACCTGGCTTAACAACAACTACCAGCAGCCGCTGCGTATCGAGGACCTGGCCCGTGAGGTCAACCTCAGCACCTCGACCTTGCACCACCGCTTCAAGGCCGTGACGTCGATGAGCCCGTTGCAGTATCAGAAGCAGTTGCGCCTGCAGGAGGCCCGGCGGCTCATGCTGAACGACGGGCTCGAGGCGGCGGTGGCGGCCTATAGGGTGGGGTATGAAAGCCCGTCGCAGTTCAGCCGTGAATACAGCCGGCTTTACGGCGCGCCACCGATTCGGGATGTGGCCAGGTTGCGGGCTACTGCTGGCTAAAGTCGGGCTGATCCTGTACTGGCCACTTCGCGGGTAACCCCGCGAAGTGGCCGTAACAGGTTAAGCGCTACATCATCGCAGCACTGTTTCTTGCCACTGGTTCTGGTCAACCTGGATCAAGGTCGGCCCCTTGCGCTCCAACGCCAGCCCCAGTGCTGCCTGCAGCTGCACCACATCCGTCACATGCTCCGCCGCCGCGCCCAACGCCCGCGCCACACCGATAAAGTCCGGGGTATGGATATCCACGCCTACCGGCTCAATCGCCCGGTTGACCATGTACTTCTTGATCTCCTCGTACCCCTGGTTATTCCACAACAGCACGACCAGCGGCACCTGCGCCTCCACCGCACTGGCCAGCTCCGGCAGGGTGAACTGCAAGCCGCCATCACCAATCAAGCACACCGCTGGCGCACGTTGGTCGGCCTGTTCGGCACTGCCCAACCAGGCGCCCATGGCCGCAGGCAGTGCATAACCCAGGGTGCCGTAACCGGTCGAGGCATTGAACCAGCGACGCGGCTGGTGCATGTCCAGGGTCAGGTTGCCGGTGTACACCGGTTGGGTGGAATCGCCCACCAGAATGGCATTGGGTAGGCGTTCGAGAATGGCGTTCAGCAAACGCGTCTGGCTCAAGGTCGGCTGGTCCCAATCTGCTGCCAGAGCCTGGCGTAGCTTGGCCACGCGGGCCTGACCCCAAGTGCTTTCGTGCACCGGTTGCGGCTGGGCCTGCAAGGCACCGAACAGCGCTTCGGCGGCCAGCTCGGCATCGGCGACCAGCGCCAGCTCCGGCAGGTAGTTGCGCACCGTCTGGTCCGGGTCGATATCGATGCGCAGCAGGCTGCCCGGGATCTCGAAACCGCCCTTGAAGGTCACGTCGTAATCGGTTTCGGCAAGTTCGGTGCCAATCGCCAGCACCACGTCGGCCTCGGCCACCAACTCACGTGTGGCCGGCAGCGACTGGGTCGAACCGATCTGCAACGGGTGGCTGGCCGGCAGCAAGCCTTTGGCATTGATGGTCAGCGCCACCGGGGCCTGAAGGTGTTCAGCCAGGCGTGCCAGCGCAGCCCCCGCAGCCAATGCCCCGCCACCGGCAAGGATCAGCGGCCGACGTGCACTGGCCAGGCGTTCAGCCATCTGCGCCACCGCCTGCGGAGCCGCCCCTGCCCGGCTGCCACGTACCGGGCGGCCCGGCAACAGGAAGTCAGCCGGTTCGACCAGTACATCGAGCGGTATCTCGATGTGCACCGGGCGCGGCCGGGCACTGTCGAACACGGCAAATGCTCGGGCCAGCACCTGCGGCAAGTCTGCGGCACTCATCAAGGTGTGGGAAAACGCAGCCACACCCGCTACCAGCGCGGCCTGGTTGGGCAGCTCATGCAGCTTGCCACGGCCACCGCCCAAGTGGTCGCGGGTCTGCACGCTGGAAATTACCAGCATCGGAATCGAATCGGCATAGGCCTGGCCCATGGCCGTGGTGATGTTGGTCATGCCAGGGCCGGTGATGATGAAGCACACCCCGGGTTTGCCACGGGTGCGCGCATAGCCGTCAGCCATGAACCCGGCCCCCTGCTCGTGACGCGGGGTGATGTGGCGAATGGACGAACCCGCCAGGCCACGGTAGAGCTCCACGGTATGTACACCGGGAATACCGAAGACATGGTCCACGCCATAGCCTTCAAGGAGTTTGACCAGTACTTCACCGCAGGTTGCCATTGGGGTTCACCATGAATCTTGTTGGGTTATGCCCTTATTGGACCCAAGCCACGGCTATCCCCACAATGTAAAAAAACACATACTAGCCATGTCCTGTGATCATGGCTTACTGCAATGAAACGCCTCCCGCCTCTGCCTGCCCTGTACACCTTTCTGGTCACTGCCCAGCACTGCAATTTCACCCGTGCAGGGCAACAGTTGCACATCACCCAGGGCGCCGTCAGCCGGCAGATCGCAGCCCTCGAAGAGCACCTGGGTTATGCGCTGTTCAAGCGCGAGGCCCGCGGTTTGAGCCTGACCCGTGAAGGCCAGGACTGGCTGCCTCGGGTGCAGCAGGTGTTCGCGCTGATCGATCAAGGCGTGCGCGAGGTGGGCGAGCACAGCACGACCTTGCAGCTCAAGGCGCCGACCTGCGTGATGCGCTGGCTACTGCCACGCCTGATGGAATGGCAAGCCCTGCGCCCGGACATACCGGTCGAACTCACCACCACCGTGCAGCATGGGGTGGATTTTCGCCGCGAGGGCTTTGACGCCGCGGTGGTCTATGGCGATGCACCGAACCACGGGCTGCACGTGCGCAAGTTGTTCGATGAGCAACTGACACCGGTATGCGCACCGTCACTGCTTCAAGGGCCGCTGCCCTTGCAGCAGGTGGAAGACCTGGCGCGGCATATGCTGCTGCACCCGTCACGAGATGAGCATGATTGGCGGTTGTGGTTGCAGGCAGCAGGTGTGACGCTGGCCAGTCATGGGCCCAAGCAGCATTTCGAGACGCTGGACATGGCAATGGCCATGGCCTCGCAGGGGACTGGCGTGGCTATCGGTGATTGGTCGCTGATTGGCGATGACTTGCGCGGGGGGCGGCTGTGCATGCCGTTTGCGCTGAAGGTGCTGACGGGTAAAGGTTATTACCTGGTAAGCCAGGCCAGAAGCTTGCCACCGGGTTTAACGGAGTTGCTGGATTGGCTGCAGCGCCAGGCTAGCCAGTGAGGGCCCATACACGGGCACGCACGCTCCTACAGGTACAGCACAGGGCTTGGAATTTGTGCAATACCTGTGGGAGCGTGCGTGCCCACGAAGCAGGCGACTCAGTAACCGACTGTGAAGCGCTGCCGTGAATGCGCAGGCTTTTCGAGCTCGTCGAGCATGGCAATCGCATAATCGGCAAAGGTGATCCAGCTCTTGCCGTCCGCACCGATCAGCAGGTGATCCTTACCCAACGTGTAGCGCCCGCTACGCTCACCTTCAACGAACTCCGCCGACGGCGAGAGAAAGGTCCAATCCAGGTTTGGCTCGCGCTGCAACGCCTCCAGAAAACGCACCCCGGCAGTGGCCTCGGCCTTGTAGGCTTCCGGGAAGTCCGGGCTGTCGATCACCCGGTGCCCCGACGGCAACAACAGGCTGCCGGCCCCCCCCACCACCAGCAACCGCTTGACCCCGGCGCGCTTGACTGGCTCGATGATCGCGTGCGGCTCGATGGTCGAAAAATGCGCCGCGCTCAACACCGCGTCCACACCCTCGACAGCCGCTTGCAGGGCCGCGCTATCCTTGGCATCCAGCGCTTTGACGGTCACCCCGTCACGCCCCTGCAAACGGGAAGGGTCGCGGGCAATGGCCAGCACACTATGGCCACGGCGCAGGGCCTCTTCCAGCAACTGGCTGCCAGCGCGGCCAGTGGCACCGATGATTGCAATCTTGCTCATGGGAAACTCTCCATCAGTTGAACGGAATTACCACTTCATCTCGCCCTTGGCGACCTTGGCCCCAAGCTCCAGGGAGCTTTCATCGGCCAGGCCTGGGTAACGATGCTTCATGGCCTCGATCAAGACGCCAGCATCTTTTGCTTTGACGGTTTCGGCATCGAAATCACGAATGTAGTTCGCAGTGAAACGCACAGCTTGCAATGAACGGCTGCTGTCCCCCAGATAATGGCCCGGGACGACTGTGCGCGGCGCCAGCGCTTCGATCCGCGCCAGGGTGGCGAGCCATTCGGCATGCGACTTGGCTGTTTGGGTATCGGCCATCCACACATGAATATGCTCGGACACCACTACCCCACCGACCACCGCCTTGATCGACGGGATCCAGACAAAGCTGCGGTCTGGCTGTGGGCCGTCAAGGCCAACCACGTCCAAGGCCTGCCCTTCCAGCATCAGGCGGTTGCCTTCGAGCACTTGCGGCAGCACCAGCCGCGCGGGCTTGTCCGCCCCCATCTGCGGCCCCCAGTACGCCAGCTTGGCGTCCATGGTCTGGCGAATATGCGCAACGGTCGCGGCTGAAGCCAGCACCTTGGCGTCGGGGAAAGCCTGGGTCAGGGTATCCAGGCCGAAATAGTAATCCGGGTCGCCATGGCTGATGTAGATGCTGGTCAGGTGCTTGCCACCGGCTCGCAAGCGCTGCACCAACTGCTCGGCCTGGGCTTTGCCGAACTGGGCATCTACCAGCACGGCGTCATGTTGACCACTGACGATCACCGAGCTGACCGGGAATATCGCTTCGTGCCCGGGGTTGTAGACCTCCAACTGCAAGGGCTCGGCAGCCAGCACCGGGCCGGCCAGGGTAACGCAGGCCAGCAGCAGGCCACGCAAAGGAGAGAACAGGGACATGAGCAACGCCTTCAGCTGAACAATGCCCAACAGCTTAGTTGCCCAATCCGTCACAAAAAATGCGATGCTCGAACATAGTTTGTTTCTGAAATCGGGCAAATCATGGACCGTCTGAACGCCATGCGCGTATTCGTAACCGTCGTCGACCTGGGCAGCCAGTCGGCGGCAGCGGATCATCTGCAATTGTCGCGACCGGTAGTATCGCGCTATCTGGCCGAGCTGGAGGACTGGGTTGGCGCGCGGCTGATGCAGCGCACCACGCGCAAGCTCAGCCTCACGGCCGCCGGCCAGGAAACCCTGCCCCGCTGCCGGCAACTGCTGGAACTGGCCGGCGACCTGCAGGCCGCCGTGCAGCAGCCGGAAGACGCACCAAAGGGTGCACTGCGTATCAGCGTCAGTACCTCATTCGGCCAAGCACAGTTGGTAGACGCCGTAGCAGCCTACGTGCAGCGTTACCCTGGAGTGAAGGTGGAACTGCAAATGCTCGACCGCACCGTCAACCTGGTGGACGAGCGCATCGACCTGGCCATTCGTACCAGCAACGACCTGGACCCCAACCTGATCGCCCGGCGCCTGAGCGTGTGCCGCTCGGTGGTGTGCGCGGCACCGGCCTACCTGCACGAGCACGGCACGCCACAACGGGTCGAGGAACTGAGCCGACACAACTGCCTGACCCACGCCTACTTCGGCCACAGCCTGTGGCATTTCGAGGTGGCCGGGCAGCACGTCGCCGTGCCGGTGGCGGGGAACATCAGCGCCAACGAGGCGATGACCCTGCAGAAGGCAGCACTGGCTGGCGCGGGTATCGCCATGCTGCCGACCTATCAGGCAGCCGAGGCCCTGCGCCGAGGCGAACTGATGCGCCTGCTGCCCGAGGCGAGGCCGCGTGAATTGAACCTGAATGCGGTGTACACGTCGCGCAAACACATGCCGGCAACCTTGCGGAGCATGCTGGATTTTCTAGTGCTGCGGTTCAAGGACGAGCCGGAGTGGGACCAGGATCTATACTAATGCTGTACACCCCTATCGCTGTAATGGGAGGTGAGCACCATGGGTATCAAATCAAGAAGAGTCGCCGTTGTCATGGCCCTGACCGCAGTCGCAGGGCTGTATGGCTCGGCCTGCTGGCGCGTCGAGCTGCTGCGCAGCCAGCCTAGCGCCGCCAACAGCTGCGAGCGGGCACATTGCGTGCCCCACACCGCAACCTTGAGCGCCGTCCGTTGAGTCGACGGCGCCCTGCCGGTCACTCTTCGACGCTCATGTATTCCTTGGCCCAGCGGATGTAATCCTCAGGCTGGGTGTAGGTGTGCGAGAGTTCGGTGGCACTGAGGTTTTCCGACTTGTTCTGCTGGCCACGCTGCAGCCGCAAGCAATCGTAGGTGGCCTTGATCGCGGCAAAGTAGGCCGCGTGACCATCGACCACAATGCGCACGCCCAAGCGCGCCAGGCGCTCGTCGTCGCGCAGGTTCGGGTTGCCATAGGTGACCAGCATCAGCGGCACAGTCAAGTGCTCGGCAATCTGCTCGAGCTGTTCGAAGTCCTTAACCCCCACCATGCAGATAGCATCGGCACCGGCCTTCTGGTAGCTCTGGGTACGCACAATGATTTCTTCGGTGCTGAGTACCCCAGCGTTGGTACGGGCAATGATCGACAGCGACGAATCGACCCGCGCCTCCAGGGCCGCACGGATCTTGCCAACGCCCTCTTCGACCGGGATCAGGTCGGTGGACTTGCGCCCGAACTGGGCTGGCAGCAGCGTGTCTTCGATGGTCAGTGCGGCCACACCGGCGCGCTCCAGTTCGATCACCGTGCGCATCACGTTCAGCGCATTGCCATAGCCGTGGTCAGCGTCGGCCAGCACCGGCAGTTGCGCGACCCGACCGATACGGGTGGCCTGCTCGACGAACTCGCTGAGGGTGATCAGGGCGAAGTCCGGTGCGGCCAGCACCTGCAAGGATGCAACGGAACCACCGAGGATACCGACCTCGAAGCCCAGGTCTGCGGCAATGCGTGCCGACATCGGGTCGAACACCGATGCCGTGTGGAAACAGGAACCTGAAGCGAGCAGCTCGCGGAAGGCAAAACGCAGATCTTGATGGGAAGCCTTGGGCATGATCACTCCGCAATTAAGTTGAAATTTGAACGGTAACTACCGACCCCTGTAATCGGGTCTACCTGACCTGTTCCAACCGTCGCCATCTGGGCGGTCATGCTCGACATGCAGGCAGAGGAATAAAAGGTGTGGGAGACAGCGGCCTGAAAAACCTGCGGCAGAATGTTGCACCAACCTGGTGCAAGCCCCGGATTTCAGCCCCTGTGGCATACCAACGATATCACGCGGCCATGCAGCACTGGATGAATGCGCCAATGCCGATTCGGCATAGGGGATGCAGATAGTACATAGGAAGCTACCTAACTCAGGTTACAATTCGTGGGCCTCTATGGGAGTGGGCTTGCCCACAAAGAGGCTTGCATAGACAAGACAAGGTATTCCCGTGACTGCTGCCCTGCCCCCCACCACCCTGCGCAACGTGCTCACTGCCCTGATGCTGGCCATCTTCCTCGGCGCACTGGACCAGACCATCGTCGCCGTCTCGCTGCCGGCCATCTCGGCCCAGTTCAACGACGTCGGCCTGCTGGCCTGGGTGATCTCCGGGTACATGGTGGCAATGACCGTGGCCGTACCAATCTACGGCAAGCTGGGCGACCTTTACGGCCGGCGCCGGATGATCCTCACCGGGATCAGCTTGTTCACCCTGGCCTCGATTGCCTGTGCCATGGCCCAGGACATGCAGCAGTTGGTGCTGGCCCGGGTACTCCAGGGCATTGGCGCGGGCGGTATGGTCTCGGTGAGCCAGGCGATCATCGGCGACTTCGTACCGCCGCGTGAACGCGGCCGCTACCAGGGCTATTTCAGCAGCATGTACGCCGTGGCCAGCGTCGCCGGGCCAGTGCTGGGCGGCTGGCTGACCGAGTACTTGTCGTGGCGCTGGGTATTCTGGATCAACCTGCCGCTGGGGCTGGTCGCCTTGTGGGCCATACGCCGCGCCCTCGCCGGCATGCCGGTGCAGCGTCGCGAGGCCCAGGTCGACTACCTTGGCGCCGTGCTGTTGATCCTCGGCCTTGGCAGCCTGCTGCTGGGGATCACCTTGGTCGGCCAGGGCCACGCCTGGGCCGACCCGGCCGGGCTGGCGCTGTTCGCCTGCGCCCTACTCGGCCTGGCGTTGTTCATCGCCCACGAGCGCCGCTGCCCAGAGCCGCTGCTGCCGCTCGGGCTGTTCGGCAACCGGGTGGCGGTACTTTGCTGGGGGGTGATCTTCTTCGCCAGCTTCCAGTCGATTTCCCTGACCATGCTCATGCCCTTGCGCTACCAGGGCATCACTGGCGCCGGCGCCGACAGCGCTGCCCTGCACCTGCTGCCACTGGCCATGGGGTTGCCCATGGGGGCCTTTACAGGCGGGCGCATGACCAGCCGGACCGGGCGCTACAAGCCGCAGATCCTGGTCGGTGCGCTGCTGATGCCAGTGGCCATTTTCGCCATGGCACTGACGCCGCCGCAGTCAACGTTGCTCAGTGCACTGTTCATGCTGCTGACCGGCATTGCTTGCGGGCTGCAGTTTCCGACCTCGCTGGTGGGCACGCAAAGCGCGGTGGCCAGCAAGGACATTGGCGTGGCCACCAGCACCACCAACCTGTTCCGCTCGCTGGGCGGGGCCATGGGCGTGGCGTGCATGTCCAGCCTGTTGCTGGCACTGCTGCACCAAGGTGGTTTCGAATTGCTGGGTAACCCGTTGCTGGGGAGCCTGAAGGCCGGTGAAGTGGACCTGGTGACACAGGGACGCTTGCTGGAGACATTCCGGCAGTTGCTGATGGGCAGCGCGCTGATTGCGGTACTGGGGCTTTTTGCCGCATTGGCGTTGCCTGACAGACAACTGCGCGGGTACTAATATCCCAGGGGCTGCAAGGCGGCCACGCTGTTAATCCCCTCTTAACACAAAGGGGAAACACTCCCTCACAATCCTTAACAAAGTGTCATTTGCGCAACGCCGGGCTCAAGCGCAGCATATCCAGCCCGGTGTCGACCCATTTTTCGACATCACCCAACAGATCGACACTGTCAGGCAGCAGCAGCCAGCGCCCGATCAGGCCATCGACATAGGCGAACATGGCCACCGCCGCGCGCTCGACATCCAGCTCGCCAGGCAACTGGCCCCGGCGTACGGCATTGGCCAACGCCAGGGTGATGCCCTTGTGGCAATCCAGCACCGCACCCTGGCGCTGCTGGCGAATTTCACACATGTCATCGGTGAACTCGCACTTGTGATGCAGGATTTCATTGATACGCCGGGTTCGGGCATCGAGCACCAGCTCGTTGAACACTTGCAACAGCAGCTTGCGCATGCAGCCAAGCGGGTCGAGTTCGTCCTTGCTTTCGCTCGCCCGCGCCAAATGGTCATGGGTCTCGTGCAGGCTGTCGAGCAACGCCTGCACCAACTCGGCCTTGTTGTTGAAGTGCCAGTAGATAGCCCCGCGCGTCACACCCGCGAGTTCGGCGATGTCAGCCAGTGTGGTTCGCGCAACCCCGCGCTTGTAGAAGGCCTTTTCCGCCGCCTCGATGATCTGGGCGCGGGTTTCCTGGGCTTCTTCTTTGGTTCGACGGACCATGGCAGTACAACCTCATCTGGCCCGAACGCGCAGCGCGTGCGGGGAACGCTCCGGTGGCACCTCTGCAGGGGGCCTCACGGATGAGCTAATCAA
Organism: Pseudomonas sp. NBRC 111132; assembly: GCF_001320565.1. Taxonomy (NCBI): domain Bacteria; kingdom Pseudomonadati; phylum Pseudomonadota; class Gammaproteobacteria; order Pseudomonadales; family Pseudomonadaceae; genus Pseudomonas; species Pseudomonas sp. NBRC 111132. Next base: position 106,084 of record NZ_BCBI01000001.1, on the reverse strand, counting down.
GGGCTGTGGCAGTACCCAAGTACAACCCAGCGGTATTTACAAACAACCATGAATGTAAGTATATTCCTTAGCAAGCTATTTATCCACCGGATAGCAATTTTTCCAGATCAAGTCTCTTCCATTACTCTTGAGCGTCTCCCTGCTCCTGCGACCCGAGGATCCTCATGCAATTCAAGCCAGCCGTTACCGCTCTGGTTTCCGCCGTCGCCCTGGCAACCCTGCTCAGTGGCTGCAAGAAAGAAGAAGCAGCGCCAGCGGCGCAGGCTCCTCAGGTCGGCGTCGTGACCATCCAGCCCCAAGCCTTCACCCTGACCTCGGAATTGCCGGGGCGTACCACTGCCTACCGCGTTGCCGAGGTGCGCCCGCAGGTCAACGGCATCATCCTCAAGCGCCTGTTCAAGGAAGGCAGCGACGTCAAGGAAGGCCAGCAGCTGTACCAGATCGACCCTGCCGTGTACGAAGCCACCCTGGCCAATGCCCAGGCCAACCTGCAGGCTACCCGCTCGCTGGCCGAGCGCTACAAGCAGCTGATTGACGAGCAAGCCGTCTCCAAACAGGAATACGACGACGCCAATGCCAAACGATTGCAGGCCGAGGCTTCGCTCAAGAGCGCCCAGATCGACCTGCGCTACACCAAGGTTCTGGCACCGATCAGCGGCCGTATCGGTCGTTCTTCGTTCACCGAAGGTGCACTGGTGAGCAACGGCCAGACCAACGCCATGGCCACCATCCAGCAACTCGACCCGATCTACGTCGACGTTACCCAGTCCACCGCCGAGCTGCTCAAGCTGCGCCGTGACCTGGAGAGCGGCCAGTTGCAGAAGGCCGGCGACAACGCCGCCTCGGTTCAGCTGGTGCTGGAAGACGGCAGCCTGTTCAAGCAGGAAGGTCGCCTGGAGTTCTCCGAAGTCGCGGTCGACGAAACCACCGGCTCGGTCACCCTGCGCGCCCTGTTCCCCAACCCTGACCACACCCTGCTGCCAGGCATGTTCGTGCATGCGCGGCTGAAGGCCGGGGTCAACGCCAACGCCATCCTGGCGCCGCAACAAGGCGTGACCCGCGACCTGAAAGGCGCGCCGACCGCACTGGTGGTCAACCAGGAAAACAAGGTCGAACTGCGTCAGTTGAAGGCCAACCGTACCCTGGGCAGCGACTGGCTGATCGAAGAAGGCCTCAACCCAGGTGACCGCCTGATTACCGAAGGGCTGCAGTACGTGCGCCCAGGTGTCGAGGTGAAGGTCAGCGAAGCCACCAACGTCCAGAAGCCGGCCAGCCCTGATCAGGCCAACGCGGCAAAAGCAGACGCCAAAGCGGAGTAAACCATGTCGAAGTTCTTTATCGATCGCCCGATCTTCGCCTGGGTGATCGCCTTGGTGATCATGCTGGTCGGGGCCTTGTCGATCCTGAAGTTGCCGATCAACCAGTACCCCAGCATCGCACCGCCGGCCATCGCCATCGCCGTGACCTACCCGGGCGCCTCGGCGCAAACCGTGCAGGACACCGTGGTGCAGGTGATCGAGCAGCAGCTCAACGGTATCGACAACCTGCGTTATGTGTCGTCGGAAAGTAACTCCGACGGCAGCATGACCATTACCGCCACCTTCGAACAGGGCACCAACCCCGACACCGCCCAGGTTCAGGTACAGAACAAGCTGAACCTGGCCACCCCACTGCTGCCACAAGAAGTGCAGCAGCAAGGTATCCGCGTCACCAAGGCTGTGAAGAACTTCCTGCTGGTGATCGGCCTGGTGTCCGAAGACGGCAGCATGACCAAGGATGACTTGGCCAACTACATCGTCTCCAACATGCAGGACCCGATCTCGCGTACAGCGGGTGTGGGTGACTTCCAGGTGTTCGGTGCACAGTACGCCATGCGTATCTGGCTCGATCCGGCCAAGCTGAACAAATTCCAGCTGACCCCGGTCGACGTCAAGACCGCCGTGGCCGCGCAGAACGTGCAGGTGTCCTCCGGCCAGCTCGGCGGCCTGCCGGCCATGCCGGGCACCCAGCTGAACGCCACCATCATCGGCAAGACCCGCCTGCAAACCGCCGAGCAGTTCGAGAAGATCCTGCTCAAGGTCAACAACGACGGTTCGCAGGTGCGTCTGGGTGATGTCGCCCAGGTAGGTCTGGGGGGTGAAAACTACGCGGTCAGCGCTCAGTTCAACGGCAAGCCGGCTTCCGGCCTGGCAGTAAAACTGGCTACCGGCGCCAACGCCCTGGACACTGCCAAGGCACTGCGCGAGACCATCAAAGGCCTGGAACCGTTCTTCCCGCCTGGGGTGAAAGCGGTATTCCCGTATGACACCACTCCGGTGGTCACCGAATCGATCAGCGGCGTGATCCACACCCTGATCGAAGCCGTGGTCCTGGTGTTCCTGGTGATGTACCTGTTCCTGCAGAACTTCCGCGCCACCATCATCACCACCATGACCGTACCGGTGGTGTTACTGGGTACCTTCGGCATCCTTGCCGCCGCGGGCTTCAGTATCAACACCCTGACCATGTTCGCCATGGTCCTGGCCATCGGTTTGCTGGTGGACGACGCCATCGTCGTGGTGGAAAACGTCGAGCGGGTGATGTCCGAGGAAGGCTTGCCGCCCAAGGAAGCCACCAAGCGTTCGATGGAACAGATCCAGGGTGCCCTGGTGGGTATCGCCCTGGTACTGTCGGCCGTACTGCTGCCGATGGCGTTCTTCGGCGGTTCCACGGGTGTGATCTACCGGCAGTTCTCCATCACCATCGTCTCGGCCATGGGCCTGTCGGTGCTGGTTGCGCTTATCTTCACCCCGGCGCTTTGCGCCACCATGCTCAAGCCGCTGAAGAAGGGCGAGCACCACACTGCCAAAGGCGGCTTCTTCGGTTGGTTCAACCGCAACTTCGACCGCAGCGTGAACGGCTACGAGCGCAGCGTGGGCACTATCCTGCGCAACAAGGTGCCGTTCCTGCTGGCCTATGCGCTGATCGTGGTCGGCATGATCTGGCTGTTCGCTCGCATCCCAACCGCGTTCCTGCCCGAGGAAGACCAGGGCGTGCTGTTCGCCCAGGTGCAAACCCCGGCAGGCTCCAGTGCCGAGCGCACCCAGGTGGTGGTCGACCAGATGCGTGAGTATCTGTTGAAGGATGAAGCCGACACCGTAGCGTCCGTGTTCACCGTCAACGGCTTCAACTTTGCCGGTCGCGGGCAGAGTTCGGGCATGGCATTCATCATGCTCAAACCCTGGGATGAACGTTCCAAGGAGAACAGCGTGTTCGCCCTGGCCCAGCGTGCCCAGCAGCACTTCTTCACCTTCCGTGATGCAATGGTGTTCGCCTTCGCCCCACCTGCGGTACTCGAACTGGGTAACGCCACCGGTTTCGACGTGTTCCTGCAGGACCGCGGTGGTGTCGGCCACGAGAAGTTGATGGAAGCGCGCAACCAGTTCCTGGCCAAGGCCGCGCAGAGCAAGATCCTCAGCGCTGTGCGCCCTAACGGCCTGAACGATGAACCGCAGTACCAGTTGACCATCGATGACGAGCGTGCCAGCGCCCTGGGCGTGACCATTGCCGACATCAACAACACCCTGTCGATTGCCCTGGGTGCCAGCTACGTCAACGACTTCATCGACCGTGGCCGAGTCAAGAAGGTGTACATCCAGGGCGAACCCAACGCCCGAATGAGCCCTGAAGACCTGCAGAAGTGGTACGTGCGCAACGGCAAAGGCGAGATGGTGCCGTTCTCCTCCTTCGCCAAAGGCGAATGGACCTACGGCTCGCCGAAACTGTCGCGTTACAACGGCGTCGAGGCGATGGAAATCCTCGGTGCGCCGGCGCCGGGCTACAGTACCGGTGAAGCCATGGCCGAGGTCGAGCGTATCGCTGGCGAACTGCCAAGCGGTGTAGGCTTCTCCTGGACCGGCATGTCCTACGAGGAAAAGCTCTCCGGTTCGCAGATGCCGGCGCTGTTCGCCCTCTCGGTACTGTTCGTGTTCCTGTGCCTGGCAGCCCTGTACGAAAGCTGGTCGATCCCGATCGCCGTGGTACTGGTAGTACCGCTGGGTATCATCGGTGCACTGATCGCCACCAGTCTGCGCGGCTTGTCCAACGACGTGTACTTCCTGGTCGGCCTGTTGACCACCATCGGCCTGGCGGCGAAAAACGCCATTCTGATCGTCGAGTTCGCCAAGGAACTGCACGAGCAAGGCCGCAGCCTGTACGACGCGGCGATCGAGGCGTGCCGCATGCGTCTGCGCCCGATCATCATGACCTCGCTGGCATTCATCCTTGGCGTGGTACCGTTGACCATCGCCAGCGGCGCCGGCGCCGGCAGCCAGCACGCCATCGGTACGGGTGTGATCGGCGGCATGATCAGTGCGACCGTACTGGCTATCTTCTGGGTACCGCTGTTCTTCGTCGCAGTGTCGTCGCTGTTCGGCAGCAAAGAGCCGGAAAAAGACGTCACCCCTGAAACTCCACGTTATGAGGCTGGGCAATGACCAAGTCTTTGTTGTCCCTGGCGGTAACCGCTTTCATTCTTGGCGGCTGCTCGCTGATCCCTGACTACCAGACCCCGGAAGCGCCGGTGGCTGCGCAGTGGCCGCAAGGCCCTGCGTACTCGCCAACGCAATCGGCGGATGTTGCCGCCGCCGAACAGGGCTGGCGCCAGTTCTTCCACGATCCGGCACTGCAACAGCTGATCCAGACCTCGCTGGTGAACAACCGCGACCTGCGCGTCGCGGCGCTGAACCTGGACGCCTACCGCGCGCAGTACCGCATTCAGCGTGCCGACCTGTTCCCGGCGGTTTCGGCCACCGGCAGCGGCAGCCGCCAGCGCGTCCCGGCGAACATGTCGCAAACCGGTGAATCTGGCATCACCAGCCAGTATTCGGCAACCCTGGGTGTCAGCGCCTACGAGCTGGACCTGTTCGGCCGCGTGCGCAGCCTGACCGAGCAAGCCTTGGAAACCTATCTGTCCAGCGAGCAGGCGCGTCGTTCCACGCAAATCGCCCTGGTGGCCAGCGTGGCCAATGCCTACTACACCTGGCAGGCCGACCAGGCCCTGTTCAAGCTGACCGAAGAAACGCTGAAGACCTACGAGGAAAGCTACAACCTCACCCGTCGCAGCAATGAAGTCGGCGTCGCTTCTGCACTCGACGTCAGCCAGGCACGCACCGCCGTGGAAGGCGCCCGGGTCAAGTACTCGCAGTATCAGCGCCTGGTCGCCCAGGACGTCAACAGCCTGACCGTGCTGCTGGGCACCGGCATTCCAGCCGACCTGGCCAAGCCGCTGGAGCTCAATGCCGACCAGTTGGCCGAAGTGCCGGCCGGCCTGCCGTCGGATATCCTCCAGCGCCGCCCGGACATCCAGGAAGCCGAGCACCTGCTCAAGGCCGCCAATGCCAACATTGGCGCGGCCCGCGCAGCGTTCTTCCCGAGCATCAGCCTGACCGCCAACGCGGGCAGCCTGAGCCCCGACATGGGCCACCTGTTCGCAGGCGGCCAGGGCACCTGGCTGTTCCAGCCGCAGATCAACCTGCCGATCTTCAACGCCGGCAGCCTGAAGGCCAGCCTGGATTATTCGAAGATCCAGAAAGACATCAACGTCGCCAAGTACGAAAAAACCATCCAGACCGCCTTCCAGGAAGTCTCCGATGGCCTGGCGGCGCGCAAGACCTTCGAAGAGCAGCTGCAGGCCCAGCGCGACCTGGTGCAGGCGAACCAGGATTACTACCGCCTGGCCGAACGCCGTTATCGCATCGGGATCGACAGCAACCTGACCTTCCTCGACGCCCAGCGCAACCTGTTCAGCGCCCAACAGGCACTGATCGGCGACCGTCTTTCGCAGCTGACCAGCGAGGTCAACCTGTACAAGGCGCTCGGCGGTGGCTGGTACGAGCAGACCGGGCAGGCCAACCAGCAGGCGTCGGTGGATGCACCGAAAGGCTGATTGAGTTCGCAGCAACGTCAAGCCCACCTTCACGGTGGGCTTTTTATTCGTCGGTACAGAAAGAATTAACCAACCGGAACATTCCGTTCGATTATCGCCCCGTTCCGTTTGCGGCGAATTGCCTCACCCCCGCCCAACCCCGCACCATCCCCCCACGCAACGTTGCCCAAGTTCATCACTAAAGACCCGCACCTGCCGGCTCGATCCAGCAGTGCACCGGCTCGCCCCATAAAAACAAGAGATCCACGACAGATGAGCACTTTGCAACCCGCACGCCAGCTGCTGCCCGGCCTGTTGGCCATGTCCTGCGCCCTCCCCGTGTTCGCCGCCAACGAAGGTGGATTCATGGAGGATGCCAAGGCCACCCTCAACCTGCGCAACTTCTACATCAACCGCAACTTCGTCGACCCGGCCCATCCGCAGGGCAAGGCCGAGGAATGGACGCAAAGCTTTATCCTCGACGCCCGTTCCGGGTTTACCCAGGGCACCGTCGGTTTCGGCGTGGACGTCCTGGGCCTGTATTCGGTCAAGCTCGACGGTGGCAAAGGCACCACCAACACTCACCTGCTGCCCGTGCATGACGACGGTCGCCCTGCCGATGACTTTGGCCGGTTGGGTGTAGCACTGAAAGCCAAGCTGTCCGAAACCGAACTGAAAGTCGGCGAATGGATGCCGGTACTACCGATCCTGCGCTCGGACGATGGCCGTTCGCTGCCGCAAACCTTCCGCGGTGGCCAGCTGACCTCCAAGGAAATCGCCGGCCTGACCCTGTACGCCGGCCAGTTCCGCGGCAACAGCCCGCGCAATGACGCCAGCATGGAAGACATGTCGCTGAACGGCAAAGCCGCGTTCACCTCCGACCGATTCAACTTCGGCGGCGGTGAGTACACCTTCAACGACAAGCGCACCATGATTGGCCTGTGGGACGCCCAGCTCAAGGACATCTACCGCCAGCAGTACCTCAACCTGACGCACAGCCAGCCGCTGGGCGACTGGACCCTGGGCGCCAACCTGGGCTACTTCATCGGCAAGGAAGACGGCGGCGAACGTGCCGGCAAGCTGGACAACCGCACCGCTTCCGCCCTGCTTTCGGCGCGCTACCAAGGCCACACCTTCTATGTCGGGCTGCAGAAGGTGAGCGGCGACGATGCCTGGATGCGGGTCAATGGCACCAGTGGCGGCACCCTGGCCAACGACAGCTACAACTCGAGCTTCGACAATGCCAAGGAGCGCTCCTGGCAGGTTCGCCATGACTTCAACTTCGCCACCGTCGGCGTACCCGGCCTGACCCTGATGAACCGCTACATCAAGGGTGACAACGTGACCGTTGGCAACGTGGACGATGGCAAGGAATGGGCACGGGAAACCGAGCTGGCCTATGTGGTGCAGTCGGGCAGCTTCAAGGACCTGTCGGTGAAATGGCGCAACTCCACCATGCGCCGGGACTTCAGCACCAATGCGTTCGATGAGAACCGCCTGATCGTGAGTTACCCGCTGAATCTGCTTTGAATCTGCTGGCCTCTTCGCGAGGAACTCGCGAAGAGGCCGGAGATACAACAAAATAACCAAAAGAAATAAACAAATCCTTAAAGCTTCTTTGACGATATAAGCTGTAACCGCTTGAATAGAGCCCTGATCCCCGCCCCAGAGCCGTGACATGGACCTCCGCCAGCTGCGCTACTTCATTGCCCTCACCGAATACCGCAGTTTCGTTCGGGCCGCCGAGGCCATGGGCATCACCCAACCCGCCTTCAGCCGCGCCATCCAGGGCCTGGAACACACGTTCGGCTGCCCACTGGTCGACCGCGCCAGCAAAGCCCTGCCGCCCACCCCAGAAGGCCTTGTGGTGCTGCAACATGCCCGGCGCCTGGTACAGGGGGCTGCGCAGTTGAGCAACGAAGTGCTGCAAATGACCAAGCTCGACGCCGGCGAACTGCACTTCGGCAGTGGCCCGGCGCTGGCCGTGCGCCTGGTGCCCGATGCCTTGCGCCACTTCATCGAACGCCACCCAGGCATCCGCACCTCGCTGCTGGTGGACAATACCGAACGTCTGGGTCAGGCCCTGCGCCGTGAACAGATCGAGTTTTTCGTCGACGATATCCGCCCGTTCGAAGCCGACCCCAACTTCCACACCGAAGCCTTGTCACCCCGCCCCGGCCTTTTCTTCTGCCGCCCTGGCCACCCGTTGCTGGCCAAGGACAGCCTGTCGACCAACGACCTGTTCAGCTACCCGCTGGCCAGCGCTTTGCTTGACCCCGGTGTACGCAAACGCCTGGCCAACCTCAGTGGGCGAAGCGACTTCACGCCGCACCTGCAAACCGAGCACCTGGCCATACTGCGCAGCGTGGTGCAGGCCAGCGATGCTATCGGCACTGCCAGTGAAGAGGCCGTGGCCGATGACCTGGCCAACGGAAGCCTGGTGCGCCTGCACTGGCGCAACCTGCCGCCGGCGCTGGAAGTGTTGAGCGTTCGCTGTGGCGTGGTCAGCCGCAGTGGCTACCGTCTGTCGCCAGCGGCGCGGGCGATGATCGAGACACTGGTGGGGCTGGATACGCCTGTACGGGCTGCTGCCATTCGCTGAGCTGATGATGGTGGTAGCCGCAGGCTATCCTGAGCTATATCGGTTGCCTGTACCGGCCTCTTCGCGGGTACAGGCAATACACCCCGATCAGGCAAACCAGGGAGGCATAACAATGAAAACCCTCGTCGACCACCTGAGCCAGTACGCCAGCTACCACCGCGACCCACGCAACATCATCACTCACTTCATCGGTATCCCTATGATCGTGCTGGCGGTCACCATCCTGCTTTCACGCCCAGGCTGGGAATTTGCCGGCATGTGGCTTTCCCCTGCCCTGCTGGCAGCGGCGGCATCGGTATGGTTCTACCTGCGCCTGGACCTGCGCTTCGGCCTGGTGATGGGTGCATTGCTGGGGCTATGTCTGTGGGTCGGCCAGGTGCTGGCAGTGCAAACGACTGCACTGTGGCTCAGCGCCGGGCTAGGGGCATTCGTGGTGGGTTGGATCATCCAGTTCGTCGGCCACTACTATGAAGGCCGCAAACCGGCCTTCGTCGACGATGTCAGCGGCTTGATCATCGGGCCGCTGTTCGTGGTGGCAGAAGCCGCGTTCATGCTGGGCCTGTGCCCGGCCCTGAAACAGGCCGTAGAAAACAACGCAGGCCCTGTTGTGATGCGGTCTGTGTAGGAGCGACCGCGTAGCACTCAGCTACGCGACTCTACACCCAGCTCGTCCCACACCGACTCAGCCATGTGGAAGGTGGCATTGGCTGCCGGAATGCCGCAGTAAATCGCGCTCTGCATCAGCACTTCCTTGATCTCGTCGCGGGTCACGCCGTTGTTGGCCGCCGCCCGCAGGTGCAGCTTCAGCTCGTCGTTGCGGTTCATGCCGATCAGCATGGCGATGGTGATCAGGCTACGGGTATGGCGCGGCAGGCCTGGGCGGGTCCAGATATCACCCCAGGCGTGGCGGGTGATCATTTCCTGGAATTCGCCGTTGAAGTCGTTGAGCTTCTCCAGGCTGCGGTCCACATGGGCATCGCCAAGCACCGCACGGCGCACTTGCATGCCGGCGTCGTAACGCTGTTTTTCATCCATGGCGTTGCCCTCAGTGAGCCAGCAGGAAGTCGAGCACGCGGCGGCTGAACGCCTCGCCAATTTCGACGTTGGACAGGTGCGCTGCCGGGAAGTCGACGTACTCGGCACCTTGGATACCGGCCTGCATGAAGCGGCCATGTTCAGGGGTGGTGACCACGTCTTCGGTGCCGGCAACGATCAGTGCAGGCACCTGGATGCGGCCCAGTTGCTCACGGTAATCGGCGTCACGCACTGCTGCGCAGTTACCGGCATAGCCCTGCGGGCTGGTTTGCGCCAGCATCTGGCAAATGCGCTGGGCTTGCTCTGGCTGGGCCTGGGCAAAGCCTGGGGTGAACCAACGGGCGATGGAACCATCGCGCAGATCGACCATGGCCTGCTGGCCACCTTTGAGCACGGTGTCGATACGGGTGTTCCACACCTCGTCATTGGCGATCTTGGCGGCGGTGTTGCACAGGATCAGGCTGTGCAGGCGCTCGCCGGCGTTGATGCCCAGCCACTGGCCGATCAGCCCCCCCATCGACAGGCCGACGAAGTGCGCTTTCTGGATGTCCAGGCCATCGAGCAGGGCCAGCACGTCAAGGCCCAGCTGTTCGATGCTGTAAGGGCCTTCGGTGACCAGCGATGCGCCATGGCCACGGGTGTCGTAGCGCAGCACACGGAAGTGCTGGCTCCACAGCGGAATCTGGGTGTCCCACATGCCCAGGTCGGTACCCAGCGAGTTGGACAATACCAGCACCGGGGCGTTGTCCGGGCCATCGATGTGGTAGTTCAAAACGCCATCGGCCAGTTGCAAATGCGCCACAGCAGTCTCCTTCAGGCAGTGAAATGTTGATGTTCGGATACGGCGCGCGCCACCCAGACGCGGGCCTGGCCCAGGTAATGGGCAGGGTCGAGCAGGCGATCGAGTTCTTCGCCAGACAGCTCGGCGCTGACCTGCGGCTCGTCACCCAGCACAGCACGCAGGTGGCGCTGTTCAGCCACCGCGCGCTGGCAGCATTGTTCCAACAGGTGGTGAGCACGGTCACGGCCCAGGCGTTGGGCGAGGACGATGCTCACCGCTTCGGCCAGCACCAGGCCTTGGGTCAGATCGAGGTTGTGGCGCATGCGCACGGCATCCACCTCCATGCCCTCGGCAATCACCTGGGCCTGGCGCAGGGCGCCAGAGACCAGGCAGCAGATATCCGGCAGGGTTTCCCATTCGGCGTGCCACAGGCCGAGGCTGCGCTCGTGCTCCTGGGGCATGGCGGCGAACAGCGTCGACAGCAGGCCCGGCACGCGAGTGGCAGCACCGATCAACACCGCGGCACCGACCGGGTTGCGCTTGTGCGGCATGGTCGAAGAACCGCCCTTGCCTGGTGCGGAAGGTTCGAACACCTCCCCCGCCTCGGTTTGCATCAGCAGGCTGATATCGCGGCCGAACTTGCCCAGGCTGCCGGCAACCAGGCCCAGTACCGAGGCAAATTCCACCAGGCGGTCGCGCTGGGTGTGCCAGGGTTGCTCGGGCAGGGTCAGCTTGAGTTGCTCGGCCAGCGCTTCAGCCACCGGCATCGCCTTGCTGCCCAGTGCCGCCAGGCTGCCCGAGGCACCGCCGAACTGCAGCACCAGCAGGCGCGGACGAAGTTCCCGCAGGCGCTGACGGTGGCGGGTCAAGGCGCCCAACACACCGGCCAGTTTCATGCCCAGGGTCACAGGGGTGGCGTGCTGCAGCCAGGTGCGGCCCACCAATGGCGTATCGGCATGCTTCAAGGCCTGCTGCGACAGGGTGTCGGCCAGTTTGCCAAGGTCGGCTTCGATCAAATCGAGGGCATCGCGCAACTGCAACACAAGACCGGTGTCCATCGCGTCCTGGCTGGTAGCCCCCAGGTGCACATAGCGCTCGGCTTCAGGCACGCCCGTGGCAATCACCTTGCCCAACGCCTTCACCAGCGGGATCGCCGAGTTACCAGCGGTGGCGATGGCATTGGCCAGCGCGCCAACGTCATAGCGCTCGGCCTGGCACGCCGCCTCGATGGCCGCCACAGCGCTGTGCGGGACCAGCCCGGCAGCGGCCTCGGCATGGGCCAGCGCGGCTTCGAAATCGAGCATGCCCTGCAGCCGGCCACGGTCGGAAAAAACCTCGCGCATGGCCGGCGCGGTGAAGTAGGCGTCGAACAGTTGGTTGCTCATGCAGCGTCCTTAATCATCATGGTGCAGGTACGCCGCCTGCTTCGGCAGGCGCAGGCTGAACAGGAAGGCAATCGCCATCATCGCCGTCACGTACCAGTAGAAGGTGTTTTCCATGCCCAGGGTTTTCAGGCCCAAGGCCACGTACTCGGCCGAACCGCCGAATGCCGCGTTGGCCACCGCATAGGCCAGGCCCACACCCAGCGCGCGTACTTGCGGCGGGAACATCTCGGCCTTCACCAGGCCGCTGATGGAGGTGTAGAAACTGACGATACACAAGGCCAGGCTGATCAGAACGAAGGCCATGAACGGGCTGGTCACGGTTTTCAGCGCCATCAGCAATGGCACGGTGAACAGGGTACCCAAAGCGCCGAACAGCAGCATCGAGTTGCGCCGACCGATGCGGTCCGACAACATGCCGAAGAACGGCTGCAGCACCATGAACAGGAACAGCGCACCGGTCATCACGTAGCTGGCGTTTTTCGCCGTCATGCCTGCAGTGTTGACCAGGTACTTCTGCATGTAGGTGGTGAAGGTGTAGAAGATCAACGAGCCGCCAGCGGTGTAACCCAGCACCGTGATGAACGCCGCTGCGTGGTTGCGGAACAGGCCACCAATCGAACCTGCATCCTTGTCATTACGGGTTTCGGCGCTGCTGGTCTCGTGCAGCGAGCGGCGCAGCATCAGCGAGATCAGCGCAGCGATGGCGCCCACCACGAATGGGATGCGCCAGCCCCAGGCCCGCAGTTCATCTTCAGTCAGCAGTTGTTGCAGGATCACCACCACCAGCACCGCCAGCAACTGGCCGCCAATCAGGGTGACGTACTGGAACGAAGCAAAGAAACCGCGCTGGCCGCGCAGGGCCACTTCACTCATGTAGGTGGCGGTGGTGCCGTATTCGCCACCCACCGACAGGCCCTGGATCAGGCGGGCCAGCAACAGCAGCGCCGGGGCCCAGGTGCCGATGCTGGCATAGGTAGGCAGGCAAGCGATCATCAAGGAGCCGAAACACATCATCAGCACCGAGATCATCAAGGAATTCTTGCGACCGTGGCGGTCAGCGAGACGGCCGAAGATCCAGCCACCGATGGGGCGCATCAAAAAGCCTGCAGCGAACACGCCTGCCGTGTTCAACAGCTGCACGGTAGGGTCATCGGAGGGGAAGAAGGCCGGGGCGAAGTAGATCGCGCAAAAGGCGTAGACGTAGAAGTCGAACCATTCCACCAGGTTGCCTGATGAGGCACCGACAATGGCGAAGATGCGCTTGCTGCGTTCTTCGCCGGTGTAATAGGTTGAGGTCATGACGGTTTTACTCCTGGAGGGTCCTAGGTAAGTCTAGACATACCTGGTAACACACTCGTTCCGCTATCAGGCTGGCAATTGGCCTTGTGTCTAACAGGTCCGGCCTCTTCGCGGGCAAGCCCGCTCCCACAGTAGGAGGCGTGGTTCCACCTGTGGGAGCGGGCTTGCCCGCGAAGAGGCCGGTACAGGTCAAACCCGCTCGATGGCCAGTGCCAGGCCCTGACCGACACCCACACACATGGTTGCCAGGCCCTTGCGCCCACCACTCCTCTCCAACTGATGCAGTGCAGTCAGCACCAGGCGCGCACCGCTCATGCCCAGCGGGTGACCCAGGGCGATCGCGCCGCCGTTAGGGTTCACCTGCGGCGCGTCGTCGGCCACACCCAGCTCACGCAACACCGCCAGGCCTTGGCTGGCAAACGCTTCGTTAAGCTCGATCACATCGAAATCACTGACCGCCACACCCAGGCGCTCGGTCAACTTGCGCACCGCCGGCACCGGGCCAATGCCCATGACACGTGGCGCAACGCCGCCACTGGCCATGCCCAACACGCGGGCACGTGGGGTCAGGCCGTGTTTCTTCACCGCTGCGGCCGACGCCAGGATCAGCGCCGCCGCACCGTCGTTCACACCCGAGGCGTTGCCAGCGGTGACCGTCTTGTCAGGGCCATTGACCGGCTTGAGCTTGGTCAGCGCTTCCAGCGTGGTTTCCGGGCGCAGGTGCTCGTCACGCTCAACGATGGTTTCACCCTTCTTGTGCGCAATGCGCACCGGCACGATCTCTTCGGCGAAGTAGCCCGCCGCTTGGGCGGCTGCAGCTTTCTGCTGGCTGCGCAGGGCGAAAGCGTCCTGGTCAGCACGCGAAACCTGATAGTCGTCGGCCACGTTGTCGGCGGTCTCCGGCATGGAATCCACGCCGTACTGGTGCTTCATCAGTGGGTTGATGAAGCGCCAGCCGATGGTGGTGTCTTCCAGCTTCATGTTGCGCGAATAACCGCTTTCGGCTTTGCCCATGACGAACGGGGCGCGCGACATCGACTCGACACCACCGGCAATCACCAGCTCCATTTCGCCACTGGCAATGGCGCGGAAGGCGGTGCCGATGGCATCCATGCCCGATGCGCACAGGCGGTTCAGGGTGACGCCGGGGATGCTGTCCGGCAGGCCGGCCAGCAGCAGCGCCATGCGTGCCACGTTGCGGTTGTCTTCACCGGCCTGGTTGGCGCAGCCGAAGAACACCTCGTCCACCTGGTCCCACTGCACGCCGGGGTTGCGCTCGATCAGCGCCTTCAGCGGCACGGCGGCCAGGTCATCGGCCCGCACGCTGGCCAGGGCGCCGCCGAAGCGGCCGATCGGGGTGCGGATGGCGTCACAGATGAATACGTCGTGCATCAGGCTTTCTCCTGCCACTTGGCCATGGGCTGCGGCGGTACGGGCTTCGAGGTCACACAGGGTGGACAGCTCGACTTGGGTGGGTTCGGTAATGGTCTGCACGTGGCATTTGGAGGCTCCTGGTCAGGGTGCTTCGGTGGCCCCAGATTAAGGAGACTGGCAGGTAGCTTTCAATTCGATAATCGACTATTTGTGCGATTATCGAACCATTTGTTGCTTGCCTAAGCATCGAGCCGTTGCTGCGAATGGGCCGCATAGCGGCCCACCGCTGATCACGTCGCGTCCGCGTGACTCACCAGGCCCTTCACGATCACACCCACGGCCGCCAGCGCCGCCGGCACCAACAGTGCGGTCAGCACTTGCTCGAAGTTCCAGCCCAGGCCCAGCAGCGTCGCGCCGCTCCAGGCCCCCAGAATCGCGCCAAAGCGGCCGATACCCAGCATCCACGATACACCGGTGGCCCGGCCCTGGGTGGGGTAGAAGCGTGCCGCCAAAGATGGCATCGCCGACTGTGCACCGTTCACGCACATGCCGGCGATCAGCACCAGCGTGGCCAGCAAGGTGATGTTGCCCAGGCTCTGCCCCACGGCGTAGGCGAACACCCCGGCCAGCAGGTAGAAAATGCCGATCACCTTGTGTGGGTTGAAACGGTCCATGGCCCAACCCACGCCAACTGCACTGAGCACGCCACCGAACTGGAACAGCGCGCCGATGAACGCGGCCTGTTCCATGCTCGCGCCGCTGTCACGCATCAGGGTGGGTAGCCAACTGGTCAGCAGGTAGACGATCACCAGGCCCATGAAATAGGTCAGCCACAGCAGCACGGTGCCCAGCCCATAGGTGCCAGAGAAGATCACCGCAAACACGTTGCGTGCAGCCACCGCCTTTTGTTCCGGCACGCTGAAGCTGCCGGCCTCGGCCACTACGTGCGGCGCAATCGGCGACAAAGTCTTGCGCACCTTGTCGGTGCCTCGGTTGCGTACTACCAGGAACCGCGCCGACTCCGGCAGCCAGAGCATCAACACCAGTGCCAGCAGCAACGGCAACACGCCACCGATCACCAGCAGGCTGTGCCAGCCGTAGGCCGGGATCAGCTTGGCGGAGATGAAGCCACCACCCGCCATGCCCAGGTTGAAACCGCAGAACATGCTGGTCACCAGCAACGACTTGAGGCGTTCAGGGGTGTATTCGGACAGCAACGTGGTGGCATTGGGCATACCTGCCCCCAGGCCCAGCCCTGTCAGGAAGCGCAACACCAGCAGTTGGTCGACGTTGGTGGCATAGGCCGAGGCCAGGCTGAAGCCACCGAACACCAGCACAGCACCCACCAGCACGCCTTTGCGGCCGAAACGGTCAGCCAGCGGCCCGGAGCCCAAGGCGCCGAACACCATCCCGATCAATGCGGCACTCATCACCGGGCCGAGGCTGGCGCGATCGATCCCCCACTCCTGCGACAGGGCCGGGGCAATGAAACCCATGGCGGCGGTGTCCAGGCCATCGAGAAAAACGATCAGGAAGCACAACAGCACGACCCGCCACTGATAGCGGGACAGCGGCTGCTGATTGATGAACGACTGAACGTCGAGGCTTTTGCCGACGTTGGTTTGTGCTTGGTTCATTGTTGTTATCCAGAATGTGGGGCACAGCAAGGCCACTGCACGCGAATAACCGGTGCAAGAGGGCGATGATTGGAAATAGGGTCTGCGTCAGCCTGGATACAACGGTACTGCGTGCGGGTGCGGCCGCAGCAGCGAGGTGACAGTATTCATGGGTAAGTGCCTCTTATGTTTTTCTTGTTCGGTCGGCAAGCCGACCGCTGCGAGAAACATTAATCAGCGGGCGTAGGTGAAGCAATTCACCCTGAACGACACTGTGCGTTTATCGCACAAGAAACGGTTTTGCCTGTTCTATTTTGGGGCCGCTTTGCGGCCCCTGCGGCCTCACCCGAACAACTGATGGCAAAGGTCGCGGCTGGCCGCCAGCAGAATCGGCAAGAACCGCTGCTCCAGCTCGCTGCGCGTCACCCGGCCAACATGGGTGCTCACGTTCAATGCCGCCAACACTTGCCCCGAAGCGTCGTAAACCGGCACTGCAATCGAGCGCAACCCCTGCTCCAGCTCCTGGTCCACCACGCACCACCCTTGGGCGCGTACCTGCTGGATGCAGGCAAACAATGACTCTGGGTCATTCAGCGTCCGACTGGTGCGCGCCTTCAGGTCGGCACGGTCCAGGTACTCACGCAGGCTGGTGTCGTCCATGGCCGCCAGCAGAATGCGCCCCATCGACGTGCAATACGCCGGCAAGCGACCGCCCACCGACAGGTCGACCGAAATCAGCCGCTCCACCGTGGCCGAACGCGCTATATAAAGGATGTCGTCACCTTCGAGGGTGGCCATGTTGGCCGCCTCATGCAACTGATCGCTGATGCGGTCCAGGTAGGGTTGGGCAGAAATCGCCAGCGGCGTCGACGACAGGTACGCATGCCCCAGGGTCAGCACTTTGGGCAGCAGCGAATAGGTACGCCCGTCTGTGGTGGCGTAACCGAGCTTGATCAACGTGTGCAGGCAACGGCGCACCGCTGCGCGGGGGATTTCGGTGCGGTGGCTGATCTGGGCGATGGTCAGGTGGCGTTTGCGCTCCTGGAACGCCTGGATCACGGCCAGGCCACGCGCCAGGGAGGTCATGAAGTCCGGATCGCCGGTAAAGGCCTGGATGCGCTTGGCCGGGGAGGCCACGATCGGCGGCGCCATGGCAGCCGAAGCAGGTCGTGCTGCCTCCGGATTGCCGGAATCGTTGCCCAGGGTTTCGTCACTCATCGCACACCTCAAAAAAAACGCCGGTTCGTGCGATTATCGAACAAACGGCCGATAATCGCAATTGACCGCCGACACTTTTGCTTATACCTTTCTCATGCCACTTGTGGCTTCTTTGGAGAGACTGGTCAGGTACCCACCGTAGAAGTCCCCAGGCAACGGCCTCGCCTTCCGGCGAGGCCGTTTTTCATTACAGCCGCGCTCCGGCAATGCAGCGAACTTTTATCGGTGATGCCTTTCAAACTTGTACGAAAGGTCCAAACTGATTCCGAACACATCCCAGTACTTGCATCAGCTGATGTCAGGTTTGGTAAATAACGATGTTCGGCAAATTATCGATTGCTATAATCGATTACGCAGGCCCCCACGCTACCGTGGTAATGGAACCTTCCGCTGTATCAAGCCGTTGCGGCCAGCAAGGCATGTGCATGTGCACCATGCATAAAAACAGTCATTACTCTTCATTCAGGTACTGCATGTGACGAAAGATGAACTGCGCGCAGAACTCGAGCGCCAGGCTGAACGTTACAAGGATGTTTACGGTGGCGAAGTCACCACTTACGCCGCACAACCGGATCCAGAACGCAAACCTTGGCGCAAACGTGCCAGCGTGCGTGACCAGTCCTTTAGCCAGGAACTGGAACGCATGGAAAAGGAACTGCGCAGCGACAATCCCTGAGGCTCGGAGCCACGCCCGCGCGTCGTCGCCCGGCCAGCCCGGGCGCGGTCGATTTTTACTGTCCGGCTGATGATGAAATGGAATTACACAAATTTCATACGGCCGTTTGAATAATGGCGAAGCGGATTTTTCTTCGCTTTTATGTCTTTTTTCGCCAGCGTTTGTGCTTTTTAGCCGATTTTCACCTACCCATAGTCCCCGTCAAGCACGGCTCGCGTGCGCCATGAAGATTGCCATCGGTCTGCAGCAGGTGCATCGATTGCCAAGGTTTTCTGGCATAATCCCGCCCCCCTATGACCCGCCAGACAACCTTCATGATCGATTTATTCAGCGGACTGGATGCCTGGGTGTTGGTGAGCCTGCTGCTCGCCTTGACCTTCGTACTCGCCTTCGAGTTCATCAATGGCTTTCATGACACCGCCAACGCGGTAGCTACTGTCATCTATACCAAAGCCATGCCGCCGCACCTCGCCGTGTTCTTCTCCGGCGTGTTCAACTTCCTTGGCGTTCTGCTCGGTGGTGTTGGGGTGGCCTATGCCATCGTGCACCTGCTGCCGGTAGAGCTGCTGATCAATGTGAACACCGGACACGGCCTGGCCATGGTCTTCTCGCTGCTGGCTGCGGCCATCACCTGGAACCTGGGCACTTGGTACTTCGGCATCCCGGCCTCCAGCTCGCACACGCTGATCGGCTCCATTCTCGGTGTCGGCTTGGCCAACGCCCTGATCAACGACATCCCGCTGGGCGACGGCGTCAACTGGCAAAAGGCGATCGACATCGCCATGTCGCTGGTGGTCTCGCCCATGGCCGGCTTCGCCGTTGCCGCCCTGGTGCTGATCGGCCTGAAATGGTGGCGCCCGCTGTCGAAGATGCACAAAACCCCCGAGCAGCGCCGCAAGCTCGACGACAAGAAGCACCCGCCGTTCTGGAACCGCCTGGTCCTGGTGGTTTCCGCCATGGGTGTAAGCTTCGTGCACGGCTCCAACGACGGCCAGAAAGGCATCGGCCTGATCATGCTGGTACTGATCGGTATCGTCCCGGCCAAGTTCGTCCTCGACCTGAACAGCACCACGTACCAGATCGAGCGTACCCGCGACGCTACCCTGCACATGAGCCAGTTCTACCAGCGCAATGCCGCGACCCTGGGCGAATTCCTGGCACTGGGCAAGGCCAAGGCCAGCGACCTGCCGGAGCAGTTCAGCTGCAACCCACAGCAGACCGAACCGACCATCGCCGCACTGCAGTCCTCGTTGCAAGGCGTGACCGACTACCACAGCCTGGACGCCGAGAAGCGCGTCGAAGTGCGTCGCTACCTGCTGTGCCTGGATGACACGGCGAAGAAGGTTGGCAAACTGCCAGGCCTGGAAGCCCGTGAAAAGGCCGACCTTGAGAAACTGCGCAAAGACCTCACCGCCACCACCGAATACGCCCCATTCTGGGTAATCGTGGCCGTCGCCCTGGCCCTGGGCCTTGGCACCATGGTTGGCTGGAAGCGTGTGGTGTTGACCGTTGGCGAGAAGATCGGCAAACAGGGCATGACATACGCCCAAGGTATGTCGGCACAGATCACCGCAGCCTGCGCCATCGGCATGGCCAACGTGTTCGCCCTGCCGGTATCGACCACCCATGTGCTGTCGTCCGGTGTGGCCGGCACCATGGTCGCCAACAAAAGTGGCCTGCAAGGCGGCACCGTGAAGACCATCCTGCTGGCCTGGATCCTGACCCTGCCTGCCTCGATGGGCTTGGCGGCCGGCCTGTTCTGGCTGGCGTCCAAAGCCATTGGCTGACGGACACCGCAATAGAAAAAGGCGCCCAAGGGCGCCTTTTCTATGGCTATTTTCCTGCACTTAGTAGGAGCAGGTCGCCTGCCAGGTGCAGGTCATCACTTTTTCTTGCCGCCGAGCAACGACCCCATCAACCCGCGTACCAACTGCCGCCCCAACTGGTTGGCCGCCTGGCGTACCGCCGACTTGATCGCCTGCCCCGCCGCACTCTGCAAGAACTCACCGGCCTTGTCGGAAAAGCTCTCCTCATCCGCCTTCGGTTGCGGCGCCGGTTCCACCGCCTCGCCCTTGCGCTGGGTCAGCATCTCATAGGCCGACTCACGGTCCACAGGCTTGTCATAGCGCCCCGCCAACGGCGAGGCCGCAACCAACGCACTGCGCTCAACTGCACTCAGCGGCCCTATACGTGACTGCGGCGGTGCAACCAGTACCCGCTGCACCATGGCCGGCGTGCCCTTTTCTTCCAGCGTGCCCACCAGCGCCTCGCCAATCCCCAACTCAGTCAACACCGCCAGGGTGTCGAACGCAGGATTGGGGCGGAAGCCATCGGCCACAGCCCGCAGCGCCTTCTGCTCCTTGGCAGTAAACGCCCGCAGACCATGTTGTATGCGCAAACCTAGCTGGGCCAGCACCGCGTCGGGCAAGTCTCCTGGCGACTGGGTGACGAAATACACCCCCACGCCCTTGGAGCGGATGAGCCGCACCACTTGCTCAAGACGGTCCTGCAATGCCTTGGGCGTGCCGTTGAACAGCAAGTGCGCCTCATCGAAGAACAGTGCCAGCACCGGCTTGTCGGCATCGCCGCGCTCGGGCAACTGCTCGAACAACTCGGCCAGCAGCCACAACAGGAACGTCGCATACACTTTGGGTGCTTCGTGCACCAGCCGGCTGGCATCGAGCAAGTGGATGCGGCCACGGCCATCCGGGTCCGGGCGCAGCAAGTCCTCCAACTGCAATGCCGGCTCACCAAACAGCGCCTCCGCTCCCTGCTGCTCAAGGGTTGCGAGCCGGCGCAGCAAGGCCTGAGTGGAGGCCGTGGTCATCAGCGCACTGTCTTCGCCGAGCAGTTGCGGGTTGTCTTTCAGGTGCGCAAGCAGAGCCTTGAGGTCCTTGAGGTCCAGCAGCAGCAGGCCTTCGCGGTCAGCCACCTTGAAGGCTGCATACAGCGCCGCCTGCTGGCTGTCGGTCAGCTCCAGCAAGTTGCCCAGCAGCAGCGGCCCCATTTCACTGAGGGTGGTGCGCAGCGGGTGGCCGGACTGCCCGGCAATGTCCCACAAGCTCACCGGGTAAGCCCGAGGCGTATGCCCCAGCCACGGCATGCCGGCGATGCGCTCGGCCACCTTGCCCTGGGGTGCACCGGCTGCGCCGAGGCCGCAGAGGTCACCTTTGACATCAGCGGCGAACACCGCCACCCCGGCGTCGCTGAACACTTCCGCCAGGTGCTGCAGGGTCACGGTCTTGCCTGTACCGGTTGCGCCCGCCACCAGACCGTGGCGGTTGGCCAGGCGCATTGCTTGCCCGACAGGCTGGCCATCCGGGCCAGCACCTACAACGATGGTCGAAAATTCCGACATCTCTTTAATCCTCTGCTCAAGCTTTAGCTTAATTCGGCCGATACCTGTGGGTGATATTCGCCTTAATAGAGAGGAACAACCGAAAAGGGACTTTTCTGGATGTTGCACTGCCTACCGCTCCACTCGTGCGAACGCCTGATATAAAACCTTAGCGGAACCGATTACGCCATGAACAAAAGCCTTCGTTTCAGCCACAAGATTCTTTTGGCAGCATCACTGATCGTGATACTTGCCTTCAGCCTTTTCACTCTCTACAACGATTACCTCCAGCGTAATGCGATCCGCGAGGACCTGGAAAACTATCTGGCTGAAATGGGCACCTCCACTTCGACCAACATCCGCAACCTGTTCGAAGGCCGCATCAAACTGGTGGAGAACCTGGCACAGAACATTGCCCAGGACCCGACCAACGCCGAAACCCTGATGGGCCAGAATGCGCTGATATCCAGCTTCCTTACCGTGTACCTGGGCAAGGTCGACGGCGGTTTCAGCGTGCGCCCCGACGCAAAGATGCCCGACGGCTATGACCCACGTACCCGTCCCTGGTACAAGGACGGCATGAGCGCCAGCGGCGCAACCCTGACCGAACCGTACATCGACATGACCACCAACAAGATGGTCATCGGTATCCTCAGCAAGGTCTCCAGCAGCGTTGGCGTGGTTGGTGGCGATCTGGCCCTGGACGGCCTGGTGCAGATCATCAACTCGCTGAACTTCGGCGGCATGGGCTATGCCTTCCTGGTCAACGACCAGGGCAAGATCCTGGTGCACCCGGACAAAGACCTGGTGATGAAGTCACTGTCAGACCTGTTCCCGCAGCACACGCCAAAACTGACAGGCGAGCTGACCGAAGTGCAGAGCGATGGCCAGGCCCGCCTGCTGACCTTCACCCCGATCACCGGCTTGCCGTCGGCCAACTGGTACATCGGTTTGTCGGTGGACAAGGACAAGGCCTTCTCGATGCTCAGCACCTTCCGCACCTCGGCGGTGATCGCCACGGTAGTGGCGGTGGTGATCATCATCGGCCTGCTCGGTTTGCTGATTCGCGTGTTGATGCAGCCGCTGCACACCATGACGCGCGCCATGGAAGACATTGCCGAAGGTGAAGGCGACCTGACCAAGCGCCTGCGCATCCACAACCACGACGAATTCGGCATCCTCGGCAACGCCTTCAACCGGTTCGTCGAGCGTATTCACAGCAGCATCCGCGAAGTGTCTTCGGCCACCGAGCAGGTCAACGAAGTGGCCCTGCGGGTCATCAGTGCTTCGAATTCATCGATGACCAACTCCGACGAGCAGTCCAACCGCACCAACAGTGTCGCCGCCGCCATCAACGAGTTGGGCGCCGCCGCTCAGGAAATTGCCGGCAATGCTGCTCAAGCCTCGCAGCACGCCAGTTCCGCGCGCCTGCTGGCCGAAGAGGGCCAGCAAGTGGTCGAGCGCAACATTGCTGCGATGAACCGCCTGTCCGACCTGATCGTCACGTCCAGCGAGCACATCGAAACGCTGAACAGCAAGACCGTGAATATCGGCCAGATCCTCGAAGTGATCACCAGCATCTCCCAGCAGACCAACCTGCTGGCGCTGAATGCCGCCATCGAAGCAGCCCGCGCCGGTGAAGCCGGGCGTGGTTTTGCCGTGGTTGCCGACGAAGTGCGCAACCTGGCGCACCGCACCCAGGAATCGGCGCAGCAGGTGCAGACCATGATCGAAGAGCTGCAGGTCGGTGCCCGCGAGTCGGTCGACACCATGGACCAGAGCCAGCGCCACAGCCAGGACAGCATGCAGATCGCCAACCAGGCCGGTGAGCGGCTGGACAGCGTGACCGTGCGCATTGGCGAGATCGATGGCATGAACCAATCGGTGGCCACTGCCACCGAAGAACAGACCGCCGTGGTCGAGGCGATCAACATGGACATCAACGAGATCAACATGCTCAACCAGGAAGGCGTGGAAAACCTGCAGGCGACCCTGCGCGCGTGCTCCGACCTTGAGCAGCAGGCTGGCCGCCTGAAGCACCTGGTGGGCAGCTTCCGCATCTAAATACAGACCGCACCGCCCGCCCCCACAAGGACAGCACAACCCCGAAGGGTTGCGCCCTACCTGTGGGGGCGGGCGAGCCCGCGAAACAACCAACACCACTCGACGAGCCTGCCCCACCCAACCCCGATCGAACAAACTATCCTTCACACAGGTCAACCTTTAGGCGCGTCATCGCCGGCAAGCCACCGCCGGATGACAGACCCGAAGACGATCCCGGAGGGATGCTGATCGTGCATATCGCCGACATCACCATGTTCTACGCCCCGGCCAGCGGTGGCGTACGTACCTATCTTGATGCCAAACATCACCGTCTCGACGCCATCCACGGCGTACGCCACAGCCTGTTGATCCCCGGCGCCAGCGCCCACCAAGCCGATGGCATCTACCAGGTTCCCGCTCCACCCTTGCCGTTTGGCAAGGGCTATCGTTTTCCTGTACGCCTGGCCCCATGGTGCAATACGCTGCGCACACTCAAACCCGACCTGATAGAAGTCGGCGACCCCTACCTCACCGCATGGGCCGCGCTGGAGGCCCGGCGCCAACTCGACGTGCCGGTAATCGGTTTCTACCATTCCGACTTGCCGTTGCTGGTGAGCAACCGCATGGGCAACTGGTTCACGCCCAATGTCGAAGCCTATGTCAGCAAGCTGTACGGCAATTTCGACCGGGTACTGGCGCCCAGCCAGGTCATGGCCGACAAATTGCGCCGCCTGGGCGTGCGCGATGTACACGTGCAGCCGCTGGGCGTTGACCTTGCCACGTTCCATCCCGCCCAGCGCGACCCGCACCTGCGCGCCGAACTGGGCATAGCCGACACCAGCCGCCTGTTGATCTACGCCGGCCGCGGCTCGCGGGAAAAGAACCTGCCGGTGCTGCTCGACTGCATGCAGCAACTCGGCCACCCCTACCACCTGCTGCTGGTGGGCTCGAACATGCCGGCCAGCGTGCCTCACAACGTCAGCGTCATCGACCACTTCTGCCCCGCTGCAGAGGTGGCCCGGCTGATGGCCAGTGCCGACCTGCTGGTGCATGCTGGCGACCAGGAAACCTTCGGCCTGGTCATCCTCGAAGCCATGGCCAGCGCCACACCCGTGGTGGCCGTACGCGCAGGTGCGTTCACTGAAATCATCAACGAGCAGTGTGGCCGCCTGTGCACGCCCAACGAGGGTCGGGCGATGGCGATGGCAGTGCGCGAGGCGTTCGAGGCGGGGGTCCGCAAGCTCGGCATGCAGGCCCGTCGTCATGTAGAGCAACATTATTCATGGGATAAGGTGGTGGCGGGCCTGCTACAGCACTACCAAGCCGTGCTCGGCCATCAGCCGCAGGTGCGTGCCCATGCTTGAGCCCTCCTCCAGGCAACGCAGCCTCCTGCTGGTATTGCATGATGTGGCCCCAGAAACCTGGCCGGACTATGCGCCGTTCGTACACGCCGTGGATGCGCTGGGCAACGTGCCCATGACATGGCTGGTGGTCCCTGACTTCCATCGGCGTAATCCGCTGCACCAGGCACCCTCGTTCTGCCGCGTGCTGGACGAACGCCTGGCCAACGGCGACGAGCTGGCGCTGCACGGTTACGCCCATGCCGACGAAGGGCCGGCACCGCGCAGCCCCATCGACTACTTCATGCGGCGCATCTACACGCATGAAGGTGAGTTCTATAGCCTCGATGAGCACGCCGCGCTTACCCGGCTGCAGGATGGCCTGGCGCTGTTCGAGGACCAAGGCTGGCCCGTAGCAGGCTTTGTCGCACCCGCCTGGCTCATGAGCCAGGGCACTCGGCAAGCCTTGCGCCGCCTGCCGCTGAAGTACACCAGCACACCGCAACACCTTTACCGTTTGCCGGACTTCACAGCCATCGATGCGCCAGGCCTGGTCTGGAGTGCCCGGAGCGCATGGCGTCGTACTTTGTCCCGCGCAGTGTGCAACTGGCAATGTCAACGCTGGCAGGACGCGAGCACATTGCGCCTCGGGCTGCACCCTGTGGACATGCGCCACCGCTCATCCCGTGACTATTGGCTGCGAACACTCGAAAGCCTGTTGAAGGACGGCCGCGAGCCGCTGACCAAATCTGCCTGGCTGGAGCGCCAGGTGCCAGCATGAACCGCTGGGCCTGGCTGGCGCTGGCATTGCTGGGTGCAGCGCTGGTGCCCGTGCTGCTGGGTGGTAGCGAGCTGCTGCCAAGGCTAAGCCGGTTCGACCCACAACTGATGCTGATATTGCTTGGCATGATTTTGTCGTGCTGGCTCATCAACGCCTTGCGCCTGCGCTTGTTGCTCGGCGAGCAGGCAAAGCAGTTGAGCCCTGCACGCAGCCTGGGCGTGGTGATGGCCACCGAGTTCGCCATCTGCACCACCCCCGGCGGCAGTGGCGGCCCGTTGACCCTGATGGCCCTACTGGCGCGCAATCGCATCGGCCCGGCGCGCAGCGCTGCGGTATTCGCCATGGACCAGCTGAACGACCTGGTGTTCTTCTTCTGCGCGATGCTGACGATCGCCGGCTACGCACTGTTCCACAGCCTGGGCCGCAGCCAGGAAAGCATGCTGCTTGGCAGTGCATTACTGCTGTGCACAACGCTGGCCGGTGTGGTCGCGCTGTTGCGCTACCGACGCACGGTAATGCGCATGAACGGCAGGCTGTTGCAGCGCCTGGGCATGGGGCCGCCGCGCAAACGCCGCTGGGCGCGCAAACTGCTGCACTTCATCGCTGCCCTGGCACAGACCTGGCGCCTGCCCAAGCGCACCTTGAGCCTGGTGTTCACCCTCACCTGCGTCCACTGGGGGCTGCGCTACAGCGTGCTGTTCCTGGTGTTGCGGGGGCTGGGGGTAGAGCTGGCGTGGATCCCCAGCTTCCTGGTGCAGATGCTGTCGCTCAGTGCCGGCCAGTTCAGCCTGCTGCCTGGCGGGGCCGGGGCCGCCGAGCTGACTTCGGCCACCTTGCTTACACCCTTGGTGGGCAGCTCGACCGCAGCGGCGGCGATCCTGATATGGCGAGGGGTTACTTACTACTTTTATCTGCTGGCAGGCGGGCCTGTGTTCGTGTGCCTGCTGGCGCGTCCTTTGCTGGAGCGCTGGCGGCGGCAGGCGGGTTGAGCTGTTGCCAGAGTTCGGCGGCGCCTGGGAAGTCGGTGCCGTCGGTTTCGTCCAGGGCTTCGGGGTCGTAACGGGCCAGGCACCCTTCGCCAAGGGTGGGTGGGGGTGAAGCGGTTGGGGCATTGCGCTGCTTGGCCATTAGCGATCCTTTCAAGATTTTTGGGGCCGCTTTGCGGCCCAAAAATCCCACAGGCAACCTGCTGTTTCAGTCAAACACGACAGTCTTGTTGCCATGCACCAGCACGCGGTCTTCCAGGTGATAGCGCAGGCCACGGGCCAGCACCATCTTCTCCACATCACGGCCAAAGCGGACCATGTCCTCGATGCTGTCGGCATGGCTGACACGCACCACGTCCTGCTCGATGATCGGGCCGGCGTCCAGCTCTTCGGTGACGTAGTGGCAGGTCGCACCGATCAGCTTCACGCCACGCAGGGCGGCCTGGTGGTACGGCTTGGCGCCGACGAACGAAGGCAGGAAGCTGTGGTGAATGTTGATGACCTTCTCTGCATAGTCCCGGCACAGTTGCGGCGGCAGGATTTGCATATAGCGGGCCAGTACCACCACGTCGGCGGCGTGCTCCTGCACCAGGCGCGACACCTCGGCGAAGGCCGGGGCCTTGTCCTTGGGATCGACCGGCACATGGAAGAACGGAATACCGTGCCACTCGACCATGCTGCGCAAATCATTATGGTTGGAGATCACGCAAGGGATCTCGCAGTCCAGCTCATCGGTGTGCCAGCGGTGCAGCAAGTCTGCCAGGCAGTGAGACTCACGGCTGGCCATCAGTACCACGCGTTTTTTCTGCGCCGAGTCGGTAATGCGCCAGGCCATGGAGAACTCTTCGGCGATTGGCGCAAACGCCTCACGGAAAGCTTCGATACCGAACGGCAGAGATTCAGCGCGGATTTCATGGCGCATGAAGAACCAACCGCTCTGCTCATCGGAGTGGTGGCTGGCTTCGTTGATCCAGCCATTGTACAAGGCCAGGAAATTACTGACTTTCGCCACGATGCCTACACGGTCGGGGCAGGCGATCACCAGACGATAGGTGCGCATGAATGAGACTCCAGAACTTCGCAAAGGCGCCCATTCTAGCGGCACGCCAGCAAAAGCGCAGTATTGATCGCAGCCACGATGGCATATGCAGGCCCAAATCGATGCACGGGCAGCGTCTGGCAGACATGGGCTTTATGTAAAATTTTGTTCACGTTGAGAAATGTTGTCACAGCTTAATTAACAGTTAATGGTCCAATCTTATGTTTACTTGCGAGTATCGCCTGTCTATTATTGCCCCACACATTTCTGAACACGCATTAAGGAACACTCCATGTCCCTGATCAACGAGTACCGCGCTACCGAAGAAGCCATCAAGGAACTTCAGGCCCGCCTGGCCAACCTGTCGCAGGATGACAAGCTGAAGAAAGAACTGGAGTTCGAAGGCAAACTGCGCACACTGATGGGCGAGTACTCCAAGTCGCTGCGCGACGTGATTGCCCTGCTCGACCCAGAGTCGAAACTGAGCAAAGCACCGCGTGGCGCGGTCAAGACTACCGCCACCAAGCGTGCACGTAAGGTCAAGCAATACAAAAACCCGCACAACGGTGAAGTGATCGAAACCAAAGGCGGCAACCACAAAACCCTGAAAGAGTGGAAAGCCACTTGGGGCGGCGATGTGGTCGAAAGCTGGGCAACCCTGCTGGACTGATAGTCCGCATACACCGTTTGCTTCACACAACAAAAACGCCGGCACATTGCCGGCGTTTTTGTTTACCTACCATCAGCCAATTGCAAATTGTGCCTGCAATTGACGGGCATGCACTTGCCAGGCCTCGAGCACTCGCCGGCCCGCCTCGTCGGCCCCCTGCCAGGCTTGCTGGCGCGCCTGTTCAAAGTCGCCCAGGGTATTGGGTGCGCCCCACTGCGGGTCGCTCAGGCGTTGCTGGCAGAAGCCGTACCACCGATGCCGCTCTTCGCTGGTCAAGGTTTCAGGGAAGTTACGAGCCCGATAACGGAACAACAGCTCCGGCAAACGCGGGTCATCGAACATCCAGTGGCCACGGCTCAACTGCGCCGGTTCCAGCGCACGAACTTGCTCGCATAAACGCCGGTCGCGGTCACCGATAAATCCCTCATACAACTGCTGTTCCGGGTCTTCACTCGGGGCGAACTCATCCTTGCCATAGATGTGTTCCAGCTTGTCTTGCCATTGCGCCTGTTGATTGGCCAACTGTTCACCGCGCGATTGTAACAACGTCAAGTCCAGACCCAACCGTTGTTGATCGGCCGGGCGCAATACCGACAGCGGCGCCAGTACCGGGCAGCGATTGATCTGCACCAATTTGAGCGGTACCGGTAATTCACCTTCGGCCAATTCATCATGACGGGTGTACAAGCGCTGACGCAGAACTTCAGCACTTTCCCGTAGTAACGGTAGGGTTTCATGGTGCAGGTCGCAGACAATCAGCGCATTGCGATTACGCGGGTGCCAGGCCAGTGGCAATACGACACCCAGGTAATTACGCGCCGCAGAAAAACGCCCGGATATATGCACCAGGGGCTGCAACAAACGAATTTGCTCCATCACTTTATGCTTGCTGCGCAACTGGAACAGCCAGTCATACAACTTGGGCTGTTTCTGCCGAATCAGGCGGGCCAGGGCAATGGTTGCCCGCACGTCGGAAAGCGCTTCGTGGGCATGCCCGTGGTCAATGCCATTGGCCTTGCTCAGCAGTTCCAGGCGCAGGCTGGTGCGCCCGTCCTGCTGCGGCCATTGGATGCCATCCGGGCGCAGGGCATAGGCGGTGCGCACGATGTCGATCAGGTCCCAGCGGCTGTTACCGCCCTGCCACTCACGGGCATAGGGGTCGAAAAAATTGCGGTACAAACTGTAGCGGGTCACTTCATCGTCGAAGCGCAGCGTGTTGTAGCCCGCGCCACAGGTACCCGGCTGCGCCAGTTGTGCGTGCACCTGGGTCATGAACTCGGCTTCGCACAGGCCCTGCTCAGCCAGCAACTGCGGGGTGATGCCGGTTACCAGGCAGGCCGCCGGGTGCGGCAGGATATCGTCCGAGGGCCGGCAATAAAGGCTGATCGGCTCGTCGATTTCGTTGAGGTCGAAGTCAGTGCGCACACCAGCCACCTGCAGCGGCCGATCGCAGCGCGGGTTGATGCCAGTGGTTTCGTAGTCGTGCCAGAAAATGCTGGAGCTCACGGGGTCGTCCTGTATCGAGGTCGACCCGATTCTAGCGCGATTCTAGAAAGCCAAGGTTCAGACGCGAGCGTTGGCGGGGCGGAAACTGAAATACTCGCGCAGCGAGCGCACGAAATCATCGTACTCGCGTGGAGACTGCAGCAGCATGAAGCCCGAATCGTAGTGCCCCGGCGTCTGGTCCTCGCGGCACCACAGGCAACTGGCGGTGAGGTTGACGAACTGGTGCCCGCCGCCAGCCAGTGGCATGCGCAGTTGCAGCTCGTAATCAGGCCCGACCAGCACGGGTAGCTGGCTGATGACCATCAAGCCATCTTCGGAGGCATTGCCCAGCTGACCGAGTTCCTGACCGGTAAAACGGTTGAACACCTTGAGGACGCAAGGCAGTTGATGACGTTCGATGTGGCGCTTGTTGAACATGATCGCGAGTGTATTCCGTACCTGATGCCAGGAATACAAGGTACTGGCGGTTGTTGTAACAGCTGAGTTACAGATTAGCGCAGCGCGCGCAGCAAATCTCGTGAAATAAACCACACCTTGGTGTTAGCGCCAAGGTGCGGTCGTCACCGGGCTGGCCACGGCCGCTTCAACGCCGCGCACATGGCCGAGTTTTTCCAGCGTCTGCAGGCGCGCCTGGGCACGATAGGCGTACTCGTTGCCCGGGTACTGCTGGATCAAGTACTGGTAAGTCTGCGCAGCATCCACGTACAACGCCTGGCGCTCCAGGCACTGGCCGCGCAGCAACGATACCTCGGGGTGGATGAACGGCCGTGCACGGCTGGTGCGGTCAACCTGCGACAACTCGAGCATGACGCGTGCACAATCGCCCCGGTCGTAAGCGCGGTAGGCATTGTTCAGGTGGTGGTCCATCGACCAGCGGGTGCAGCCGACGGCGCTGACGGCCAGGGCTAAAACGATCAGGGCTCGCATGGGGATCTCCTTTGATGCCAGTGTATCGGCGTTTGCCTGCAAATCTTCACACCCTTTTGCAAGGATACCCTGCCCGTTCAAATGCCACCCTGCCTTGGTCGCAGGTAGTGCAACGGAACAATGACTACAGCGAGATTCAGGAGTAGCCTTTCGCTGCGCTTCACTATAGGAGTTTGTGCATGAGCATCCGCCGTACCAAAATCGTCGCCACCCTTGGCCCCGCCAGCAACTCGCCGGAAGTGATCGAACAGCTGATCCTTGCCGGCCTGGACGTGGCACGCCTGAACTTCTCCCACGGCACGCCGGACGAGCACAAGGCCCGCGCGCGCCTGATCCGTGACATCGCCGCCAAGAACGGCCGCCATGTTGCATTGCTGGGCGACCTGCAGGGTCCGAAGATCCGCATCGCCAAGTTCGCCAACAAGCGCATCGAATTGAAGATCGGTGACAAGTTCACCTTCTCCACCGCCCACCCGCTGACCGAAGGCAACCAGGACATCGTCGGTATCGACTACCCCGACCTGGTCAAGGACTGCGGCGTTGGTGACGAGCTGCTGCTCGACGATGGTCGCGTGGTCATGCGCGTCGAAACCGCCACTGCAGACGCCCTGCACTGCGTGGTGATCATCGGTGGCCCGCTGTCGGACCACAAAGGCATCAACCGTAAAGGTGGCGGCCTGACCGCACCGGCCCTGACCGAAAAAGACAAGGCCGACATCAAGCTGGCCGCGGAAATGGACCTGGACTACCTGGCCGTATCCTTCCCACGTGACGCCAGCGACATGGAATACGCGCGCAAGCTGCGTGACGAGTCCGGCGGCAGCGCCTGGCTGGTGGCCAAGATCGAACGCGCCGAAGCGGTTGCCGACGACGAGACCCTCGACAAGCTGATCGCCGCCTCCGACGCAGTGATGGTTGCCCGTGGCGACCTGGGCGTGGAAATCGGCGACGCCGAGCTGATCGCCATCCAGAAGAAGATCATCCAGCACGCCCGCCGCAACAACAAGGCGGTGATCGTGGCGACCCAGATGATGGAGTCGATGATCCAGAACCCGATGCCGACCCGTGCCGAAGTGTCCGACGTGGCCAACGCCGTGCTGGACAACACCGACGCGGTGATGCTGTCGGCCGAAAGCGCCGCAGGTTCCTACCCGATCGAAGCCGTCCAGGCCATGGCCCGCATCTGCCTGGGTGCCGAAAAGCACCCGACCAGCCAGAAGTCCAGCCACCGCCTGCACACCACCTTCGAGCGCTGCGACGAAAGCATCGCCTTGGCGGCCATGTACACCGCCAACCACTTCCCGGGCGTGAAGGCGATCATCGCCCTGACCGAAAGCGGCTACACCCCGCTGATCATGTCGCGCCTGCGTTCGCACGTGCCGATCTTCGCCCTGTCGCCGCACCGCGCTACCCAGGCGCGCGCCAACATGTTCCGTGGCGTGTACCCGATTGCCTTCGACCCGGCTTCGCTGCCGGCCGACAAGGTGAGCCAGGCAGCCGTGGACGAGCTGCTCAAGCGTGGCCTGGTGCAGCAAGGTGACTGGGTGATCCTGACCAAGGGTGACAGCTACCACACCATCGGTGGCACCAACGGCATGAAGATCCTGCATGTCGGTGACCCGCTGGTCGGTTGATCTGCTGCTACAAAGGGGGCCGCTTTGCGGCCCCCTGCTATTCAGGCATGCTCGACAAACACATCAGCAAACACCTGCCCCCGTGGCACCCCGGCAATGAACAGCCGCCGGGCAAAACGCTCCACACTCCCCGCCGCCCCGCACACCAGCGCCACCGTCTGCCGTGACGCCAGCCGCAACCCGGCCAGCGCATCATCCATCTGTTCCGCCAGCACCAACTCGACTTTCACCCCTGGCAACTGCTGCAATGGTTCCGCCAAATAGTGCCCCGCCCGATCCCGTGCCACATGCAACAGCCGAATTTCCCCCCGATGCCCCTGGCGTAGCGCCTCGCGCAAGATGCCCCACAATGGCGCCAACCCGGTGCCCGCTGCCAACAACCACAGCGGCCGCTCCTGCCAGTCCGGGTCGTAATGCAAAGCCCCCCCTCTCAATTCACCCAGACGCATTTCATCGCCAACCCGTAGACCGCGCGCCTTGTCACAAAAGGCACCAGGGCGCTGGCAGTCGATATGAAACTCAAGTTGATCATCTTCACCTGGCAGGCTGGCCAGGGAATAAGGCCGTGCAACCTCGTCCAGCCACAGCACCACATGCTGACCCGCCTGATAGCGCAACGCACGCTCTGGCTGCAGGCGCAAACGCAGCACATCGCCGAACCAGTCCAGCGCACTGACCTTGGCCGGCACACCGTCGTGCCGAGGGTCGAACAGCACCAGGCGCAGGTCCTCGACCACACGGCACTGACAGGCCAGGCGCCAGCCCTGGGCATGCTTGTCAAGCGCCAGCGCCTCGGGCAAGGCATCCAACGGTTGCCCCGCCAGGCAGTGCACCAGGCAGGCATGGCAACTGCCGGCGCGGCAGCTGTAGGGCACATTCAACCCGGCCTCGTTCAGGGCATCGAGCAGGTTGCTGCCAGTCGGCACCGCCCAACGGTGCTCGCCCACGCAAATTTCGGGCATGTTCGGTACTTCTCCTGCTATCCCAGGCTCACTGTAAGCCAAGCAGAGCACGCCAGCAAAAAGGATGCCTGACCGCTGCCGACCATGGTCCAGACCGGCCGCAGGTGTGTCCGCCACGGATGCGCGCTATACTGCCGCGCCTTTTTCCGTCGGCCTGACCTGCCGGCGCCTTGCAAGGCGCTTCGACATGCTGGTCGGCAATGTCGAGCGTCTTTTTGAATGTTCCCGTCTTTAAGAGGAGCGCGCTGCATGACCGTGATCAAGCAAGACGACCTGATTCAGAGCGTCGCCGACGCCCTGCAATTCATCTCGTACTACCACCCCGTCGATTTCATCCAGGCCATGCACGAGGCCTATCTGCGTGAAGAGTCGCCTGCTGCACGCGATTCCATCGCCCAGATCCTGATCAACTCGCGCATGTGCGCCACCGGCCACCGCCCGATCTGCCAGGACACCGGTATCGTCACCGTGTTCGTGCGCGTGGGCATGGACGTACGCTGGGACGGCGCCACCCTGAGCGTCGACGACATGATCAACGAAGGTGTGCGTCGCGCCTACAACCTGCCTGAAAACGTCCTGCGCGCCTCGATCCTGGCCGACCCGGCCGGTGCCCGCAAGAACACCAAGGACAACACCCCGGCAGTGATCCACTACTCCATCGTCCCCGGCGACAAGGTCGAGGTCGATGTCGCAGCCAAGGGCGGCGGCTCGGAGAACAAGTCGAAGATGGCCATGCTCAACCCGTCCGACTCGATCGTCGACTGGGTGCTGAAGACCGTGCCGACCATGGGCGCTGGCTGGTGCCCGCCTGGCATGCTCGGCATCGGCATCGGCGGTACCGCCGAGAAAGCCGCAGTAATGGCCAAGGAAGTGTTGATGGAGTCCATCGACATCCATGAGCTGAAAGCCCGCGGCCCGCAAAACCGCCTGGAAGAAATCCGTCTGGAGCTGTTCGAGAAGGTCAACCAGCTGGGCATCGGCGCCCAGGGCCTGGGTGGCCTGACCACCGTGCTCGACGTCAAGATCATGGACTACCCGACCCACGCCGCCTCCCTGCCGGTGTGCATGATCCCCAACTGCGCCGCCACCCGCCACGCCCACTTCGTGCTCGATGGCTCCGGCCCGGCCGAACTGGAAGCGCCGTCGCTGGATGCCTACCCGGAAATCGTCTGGGAAGCTGGCCCGAGCGCCCGTCGCGTCAACCTCGACGACATCACCCCGGAAGAAGTCGCCAGCTGGAAGCCGGGCGAAACCATCCTGCTCAACGGCAAGATGCTGACCGGCCGCGATGCCGCGCACAAGCGCATGGTTGAAATGCTCAACCGTGGCGAAGAACTGCCGGTCGACCTGAAAGGCCGCTTCATCTACTACGTAGGCCCGGTCGACCCGGTCGGTGACGAAGTGGTAGGCCCAGCCGGCCCGACCACCGCCACTCGCATGGACAAGTTCACCCGCCAGATCCTCGAGCAAACCGGCCTGCTGGGCATGATCGGCAAGTCCGAGCGTGGCCCGACCGCCATCGAGGCGATCAAGGACAACAAGGCCGTGTACCTGATGGCCGTTGGCGGTGCTGCCTACCTGGTAGCCCAGGCCATCCGCAAGTCGAAGGTACTGGCCTTCGCCGAGCTGGGCATGGAAGCGATCTACGAGTTCGAGGTCAAGGACATGCCGGTTACCGTCGCCGTCGATAGCAACGGTGAGTCGGTACACATCACTGGCCCTGCCCTGTGGCAGAGCAAGATTGCCCAAAGCCTGGCAGTCGAAGTGAAGTAACCAGATGTAACTGCGGCGCCCGCTCCCACAGGTAACGCGTAGCCTTCTGGCTTGCGCTGTACGTGTGGGAACGGGCTTGCCCGCGAAGAGGCCACTGCTGTCATCACAGGGCTCTTTCAAACTGCTCCGGCCAGTCCCGCCAGGTAAACACCTGCCCTTCCCGCCTCACCCGCCGCACTTCCTCCAGGTCCACCTCACACACCAGCCACTGGCTGCAATCTGGGCTCAGCGCCTCACTCAACGCCACCACCCCATCCCCCGGCATCCCATGATCCGGCGGCACGAACAACCCTGCCCGGCCAATATTCTCGTCCAACGCCGGTGACCAGGGTGCCAACCCAACCGTAGGGCTCTGCAACACGGCGATCTGGTTCTCCAGCGCCCGCGCCTGGGCGCCAATGCGTACCCGGTGGTAACCGGCCTCGGTATCGGTACAGCTCGGCGCCAGGATCAGGTCGGCACCAGCCTCGGCCAAACGCCGGGCCAGCATGGGGAACTCATTGTCATAACAGATCAGAATCCCCAGCCGACCCAATTCGGTGTCGAACACCTGCAGCCCCTGGCCTGCAGCGATGTCCCACTGTTCGCGCTCGAACCGGGTCATCATCAGTTTTTCCTGGTAGCCCAGCACACCCTGGGGGCCGAACAGCCAGGCACGGTTGCGGTAGCGCCCATCGCTGTCCAGCACCGGCACGCTACCCGGTTGCAGGTAGATCCCCCAGCGCCGGGCAAGACCCTCGCACAGTGCTTTCCAGGGTTCGATCAGCGGCTGAATACCGGCAATCGAAGCCTTCAGGTCCCCTCGCTGCTCGGCACTCAGCTGGCCACTCAGCACCAGCCCGGCGTACTCCGGTAACAACAGCAAGCGAGCGCCCGCCTCTACCGCCTCGGCACACAGGCGTTGCAGGTGATCGGCGTAGGCGTCCCAGGTTTCATGCAGTTCGATGGCGTATTGGCAGGCCGCCATACGAATCATATCGGCAGCGCCTTGAGCCAGAACGACATCAACTTGTCGGAGCTTTCCGGTTCGTCCAAGTCGCGCCAGGCATAGCGGGTGCGTAGCGACGGGTCATGCAGAAAGCCGCGATTGCGCCAGAAGCCGTGCAAGGGTTTGTAGTCCGCTGGCCGTCGCGGGTGCACGCCTGGCCGCTCCACCGCGCAGAACGCGCAGTAATCGAACTCGGCCAGTTTGTGCGCGTAGGACTCGCGTTCGATGAAGAAGCGCACCCCCAGGCCCTGGCCACGGTATTCGGGCAGCACCAGCGATTCGCCAAAGTAATACACACTGGCGGGGTCGCGGCCTTGGGCCAGGAACGGCTGCTGGAATTCGGCCGCGACATCCACCAGCGGCAGGCCGGTAGAGGCACCGACCACCTTGCCGTCGTCCAGCGCCAGCACTACCAGGCTGCGCCCGGAGCGGGCGTAGTTGGACAGGTAGTCAGCCTCATACTCCGGGGTGCCGTCGTAAAGGTAGGGAAACTCGCGGAACACGGTAAGGCGCAGGCGAGCGAGGTCATCGATGTAAGGCGCGATAGCGGCGCCGTGCAACAGGCGTATTTCCATGCTTGGCGGTCGTTTTGTCGATGTGGATGACGCGCTCGGCTAAGCCGGGCTTGAGGGGAAACCCTATCATCCGAGGCAACGACCCGCCTTTTCCCTACACGACAGGTATTGTTCCATGACCGCTACCGAACTGGTAAATGCTTACTACGCCGCCTTCAACGCCGGCGACATGCCGGGCTTTCTGGCGCTGCTCAGCGAGGACGTGATCCACGACATCAACCAGGGCGAGCGGCAGATGGGCAAGGCCAGGTTTGCTGCGTTCATGGACAAGATGAACCGCTGCTACCGCGAACGTCTGGCCGACATCGTGGTGATGCAAAACGCCGATGGCAGCCGCGCGGCAGCGGAGTTCACCGTGCATGGCGAATACTTGGCCGATGACCAAGGGCTGCCAACTGCCAACGGGCAGACCTATGTACTGCCGGCGGGGGCTTTCTTCTACATCCACTGCGGCAAGATTGCCCGGGTGACCAACTACTACAACCTCAATGACTGGGTTGAGCAGGTTGCCTAAGCCTGACACGCCTGCTCCCGGGGGCGGTGGTAAACCTGCGGGAGCGGGCGTGCCTGCGAAGGGGCCCGGTCAGGCGATACGGGTACCCAGCACTTTGAGGAAGGCCGCCAGCCACGCCGGATGCGCTGGCCATGCGGGGGCAGTGACCAGGTTGCCGTCCACATGCGCCTGGTCCACTGCGATATCGATGAACGTACCGCCCGCCAATCGCACTTCCGGCGCACATGCCGGGTACGCACTGCACTCACGCCCCTCGAGCACCCCGGCCGCCGCCAGCAGCTGAGCGCCATGGCACACCGCCGCAATCGGCTTGCCGGCCTGGTCGAACGCCCGCACCAGCTCCAGCACCTTTTCATCCAGGCGCAGGTACTCTGGCGCACGGCCACCCGGGATCAGCAATGCGTCGTAACTTTCGGGCCGCACCCGCACGAAGTCATAATTCAGGGCAAAGTTGTGCCCAGGCTTTTCGCTGTAGGTCTGCTCACCCTCGAAGTCATGAATCGCGGTGCGCACAGTCTGCCCGGCCAGCTTTTCCGGGCACACCGCATGCACTGTGTGGCCGACCATGCTCAGGGCCTGAAACGGCACCATCGCCTCATAATCTTCAACGTAGTCGCCCACCAGCATGAGAATTTTCTTCGCCGTCATCACGCCCACTCCTTCGGTTAACTGTGAATAGTCACTGCACGATAGCCGCTGTCAGTCCCGACGGTCGAGGAAGTTGACCACCAACCGATCGAGCCAGCCCCAGATCCGTTGTTTCAACCTGCGCCACAAAGGGCGCGCATGCCAATGGGCAAGGTCGACTTCCTCGCATTGGGCAAAATCGCGCTCGAAGCTGGCCACCACCGCCGCCGTCAACGATGGGTCCAGCGCCTCGATGTTGGCTTCAAGGTTGAAGCGCAGGTTCCAGTGGTCGAAGTTGCACGAACCGACGCTGACCCAGTCGTCCACCACCGCCATTTTCAGGTGCAGGAAGCACGGCTGGTACTCGAAAATCCGCACCCCGGCGCGCAGCAGGCGTGGGTAGTAGCGATGCCCGGCGTAGCGCACCGAGGGATGGTCGGTGCGGGGGCCGGTCAGCAGCAGGCGCACGTCCAGCCCCTTGCTGGCGGCCCGGCGCAACGAGCGGCGCACGCTCCAGGTCGGCAGGAAGTACGGTGTGGCCAGCCACACCCGTTGCTTGCCGCTGTTCAGCGCCCTCACCAGCGCATGCAGGATGTCCTGGTGCTGGCGGGCGTCGGCATAAGCGACCCGGCCCATGCCTTGCCCTTGTGCGGGCACCTTGGGCAGGCGCGGCAGGCCAAAGCCCTCGGCAGGGCGCCAGGCGGTGCGGCGGTTGTTGGCGTGCCACTGGCGATCGAACAGCAACTGCCAGTCGTTCACCACTGGCCCCTGCATCTGCACCATCACTTCGTGCCATTCGCTGGTCGCTTCGCCCGGCGTCCAGAATTCGTCGGTAACGCCCGTGCCCCCCACCACTGCCCAACGCTCGTCCACCAGCAG
This sequence comes from Pseudomonas sp. NBRC 111132, assembly GCF_001320565.1. Taxonomy (NCBI): domain Bacteria; kingdom Pseudomonadati; phylum Pseudomonadota; class Gammaproteobacteria; order Pseudomonadales; family Pseudomonadaceae; genus Pseudomonas; species Pseudomonas sp. NBRC 111132. The sequence goes on along the minus strand of NZ_BCBI01000001.1, from coordinate 67,612 downwards.
CAGTTTGCGGTGGTCGCGATACAGGTTGCGCAGGCCACGCTTCCAGCGCAGGCGGTTGTACCAGCGCAGGTACACGCCGGCGTCCGACAGGCGTTGGCGCAGCGCGCTGTTGAAAGCCAATGAGCCGTAGTCGTCAAACAGGCAACGCACCCGCACGCCGCGCCGGGCGGCCTGCTCCAGCGCTTCGACCACCGCCTCGGCACAGGCGCCGGCCTCGACCAGGTACAGTTCCAGGTCCACCTGAAACTCCGCGTGCTCGATCGCATTGAGCATGCGTGGAAAGAACGCGGGGCCGTCGATCAGCAATTCGAACTGGTTGCCATCCCGCCAGGGGAAGACTGGCCCCGCCATGTCAGCGAGCGGTGAAAATCAGCACCGCACTCACCGGCACCGATGGGTTGATGGACTTCAACTTGGCAAACTTGCGCAGGCTTTCCAGCCCAGGCAGCAAGCCGAAATCCTCGGCACGCAGCAGCAGCGGCTCGAGGGTTACAACCTGGAAGCGCCGCGCATCCAGGCGGGTGGCCAGTAGCAGGGCGTTGTAGCTGTGCGACTGGCCATGCAGGGTAACCGTTAGCGGCAGGCGCAACTCGATCTGCGCACCGTCGGCCAGGTCATTGATCGGCCGCAGGTCGATCTGCGCCTTCACTGTGGCCTCGGCGAATCGCTCGACCTCGAACAGGTTGTCGCGCATCTGCTCGTCACGCAGCGGGATGCCGCTGCTCACCGAGTCCATCTCGATGCTCAACCCCGCCACACCCTTGCGGTCGACCGTACCGTGCAACACCAGAAAGCGATGCACTTCGGCGGTGTCGCCGTTCTTGCCGGTAATGAACGACAGGCGTGAAGACTCGCCATCAAGGTGCCAATTGGCATGGGCGGGCAGGCACAAAGCCAGCAGCAAGGCGGGTAACAGACGGGGCAGCTTGAACATGACAGATCTCGTGAAACCAAGCCGCCAACCTTACCCGCCTGCCTTCATGGCAGCAAGCGGCAGCCCTCGCGCGCGCCTTGCCAAGCGGCCTGGTTGCGCCGCCCCAGACCCTCTGCGGTGACTTGGCGCTGCCGGCTGTTTTCTTCCAGCAGGGTCAGCGGCAGCCATTGCTTCACGTAACCGTGGCAATACGCCTGATCGAAGCCCATGACAAAGCGGCACGAACAATATTCCTTGGCCGAGTAGGCCGAGAGAATGTCGGGGAAATCCGCCAGCGCCTGGCGCTCTTGCCAAGCCCAGTACAACAGCCCCGCCAGCACCAGCAGCGCTAACCGCTTCATGCTCCCGCCCCGGCCAATGCCGCCAGCACCCGCTTCAGCAGTTCGTCGTGCTGATAGCTGCCGTCGCGGTCATCGGCGTAACGCACGATCACCAATTTTTGCTCCGGTAGCACGTACAGCGCCTGGCCCCAGTGGCCAAGGGCGGCGAAGGTAGCTGCGGGGGCACTCGGCCAAGGCCGTTGGGCGTCGGTCAGCGGCTGGTTGAGCCACCAGTGCCCACCAGGGTTGGCCTCGCCGCTCAGCACTTCGGCTTGGGCAAACGGTGTGCGGTTGAAGGCTATCCAGGCCTTGGGCAGCAGTTGCCGGCCCTGCCAGCGGCCGTCGCGCTGCATCAGCAGGCCGATACGCGCCAGGTCGCGGGTACTGAGGTACAGATAGGAAGAGCCCACGTAAGTGCCTGCCCGGTCACGCTCCCACACCGCACTGTCGATACCCAGCGGGGTGAACAGTGCCTGCCAGGGGTAATCCGGGTACTGGCCCGCATCGAGCATGCCGCGCAGCGCGGCGGCCAGCAGGTTGCTGTCGCCACTGGAATAGAGAAATCGCTGCCCAGGGCTGGCCGACGTACCCCGCGCGGCCGTGTAGGCCGCCATGTCCGCACGACCACGGGTATACAACATGGCCACCACTGAGGATTTCAGCGGGGCGTACTCGTAGTCTTCCTGCCAGGCAAGGCCACTGGCCCAGTGCAGCAGGTCGGCCATACGCACGCCCGGATGCGCGCGCATGGGTGGATAGAAGCGGCTGACCGCGTCTTGCAGCTGAAAGCGGCCTTCGCCCTGGGCCACCCCCAGTAGCGTGGCCAGTACGCTTTTGCTCACCGACCAGGTCAGGTGCGCGGTGGCGGCAGTGGTGGGCGCGGTGTAGCGCTCGTGGACGATACGGCCGTCGCGGATGATCAGCAAGGCGTCGGTGCGGATGCCACTACGCTCGGAGGGGGCGCGTTCGGGGAAGGCGTAGGCGTCGACGGCTTGCCAATCGAATGCGGCAGGGTCGCTGTGCCACTCCGGGTCAGGCCACTCTTCAGCCCAGGCGGGCGCCATGGCCATGCACAAAAGCAGCAGCAGACCTTTCAGCATCCCCATACAGGCTCACTTTTGTTGGGGCAGCAACGCGGCCCCAGGATTCAGAAGTTCACCCAAAGCTATCAGCCATTCATGACAATCCGGCAGCCGCCCAAGCTTTGTTCAACCGTTTCTCCCGCGCCGCCGCAGCCAACGCCATCACCCCTTGGTCACGCTGCCAGATTTGCGCCCAATGCACCGGCCCTGCTGCCAAGGCCGCGTCGATCGCCCCTCGCAACGCCTGAAACTGCGCGAACAACCCACCCAGCAGCAAATGGCAACCCGTGCTGTCAGCACACTGCCGGCTGCCCTCGGCACACCCTGCCAGCAACCCCAGCAGTTGCAGGCGCAAGTCCTGTGGCCAGGCGCTCTCCTGCCCCACGCCATACAACCAGGCCGTCAGTGCCGTGAGCACATACAAGTCTTCCAGCGAGCGAAACGGCTTCACGTAGGCATCCCAGCCGTCACCGGCCAGCAACTCGCACGCGGCCTGCTCCAGCAGCAATCGGCCATGGCCCACTTCCGGCATCAGCGGCAGGGTCGGCAGTGGCTCCAGCTTCACCCCCGGCTCACCGGGATAAACCACCGCCAGGTTCAGTTGCGGCGCCGCACCAGCCGCTTCGCTACGCGCCGCCACCAGCAACCACTCCGCCTCCAGGCCTGCGGTAACGAAGTCCTTGCTGCCCGTCAGCCGCAAGCCGTCCAGCCGCGTGTGCATGTCCGCTGGCCGCACACTGCGCCGCTCGGTGGCACACAAGGCGCCAAGGCTGGGCGGCGCACTGGGCCAAAGCACCCGCAGAGCGGCCTGGTAACCCACCAGAAAGGCCAGGCCAGGGGTGGCCATCGCGCGCCCGCCCAGTGCCGCGAGTTCGAACGGGGCAACCGGTCCGAGGCGCTCGAGCAGCCCGGCGTAGGTTTCGCCCAGGGTGCCTGCCAGCGCGTGGCGAAGCGGGTCGTTGAGTCGTTGCAACCAGGCCATGGCACAGCTCCTTGCTGGGGGCTTTCGGGGAAGGCTCAGGGGGTGTCACGCAAGCATCACCAAAGATTCACAGGGGTGACACCACGTCTACCTAGGCTGACTTTGCACAACAAAGCCGACCGGCCGCAACCCTTCATGGCTGGCTTATGGAGACTCGCAATGACTCGGATCGCTCACGCTAGCGACAACAGCACTGAACGCCGTCTGCAAGCCGAACGCCTGGTTGGCGCCGCGGCGCTGCAAGAAGCCCAGGCCCTGCGCTACAAAGTGTTCAGCGCAGAATTCAAGGCCAAGCTCAAAGGTGCCGAGCAGGGCCTGGACATGGACGACTACGACGTGCACTGCCGCCACATTGGTGTGCGCGACCTGAGCACCGGCGAACTGGTTGCCACCACCCGCCTGCTCGACCACCAGGCCGCCAGCAGCCTGGGCCGTTTCTACAGCGAAGAAGAATTCAGCCTGCACGGCCTGTTGCAACTGCAAGGCCCGATCCTTGAACTGGGCCGTACCTGCGTGGCCCCCGACTACCGCAACGGCGGCACCATCGCCGTGCTCTGGGGCGAACTGGCCGAGGTGCTCAACGAGGGTCGCTACAGCTACCTGATGGGCTGCGCCAGCATCCCCATGCAGGACGGCGGCGTGCAGGCCCATGCGGTGATGCAGCGCCTGCGTGACCGTTACCTGTGCACCGAGCACCTGCGTGCCGAGCCGAAAAACCCGCTGCCGAAGCTGGCCCTGCCCACTAACGTCATTGCCGAAATGCCACCGCTGCTCAAAGCCTACATGCGCCTGGGCGCGAAGATTTGCGGCGAGCCATGCTGGGACGAGGACTTCCAGGTGGCTGACGTGTTCATCCTGCTCAAGAGCGACGAACTGTGCCCACGCTACGCTCGCCACTTCAAGGCGGCGGTCTGATGCCGAAGTTGCGGGTGTTGGCCCGCCTGACTCGACTGCTGCTGGTACTGGCGCTGGGCATGCTGATGGCCAGCATGATTGCCTTGAGCGAGCGACTGGGCTTCAAGACGCCGATCGAGCGCCGTCAACGCTGGACCTGCCTGTTCATGAAGCGCTTGGTCGCTGCCCTGCCCTTCGACGTGAAAGTCATCGGCGAGCTGCCGCAGCGGCCGATGCTGTGGGTCAGCAACCATGTGTCCTGGGCCGACATCCCTCTGCTGGGCATGCTGATGCCGCTGTCGTTTCTGTCCAAGGCCGAAGTGCGCCACTGGCCGGTGGCCGGCTGGCTGGCGGAAAAAGCCGGCACGCTTTTCATTCGTCGGGGCGGTGGCGACAGCCAGCGCCTGCGCGAACAGATCGCCGGGCAGTTGGGCCTGGCTCGACCGCTGCTGATCTTCCCCGAAGGCACCACGACCAACGGTCGCACCTTGCGCACCTTCCATGGCCGCCTGCTGGCCGGAGCCATCGACCGAGGTGTGGCGGTGCAGCCGGTGGCTATCCAGTATTTGCGCGATGGCCAGCTCGATCCGATTGCGCCGTTCATCGGTGATGACGACCTGGTATCGCACCTGATGCGCTTGTTTGCACAACCGCGGGCCGAGGTGTGCATTCACCTGCTGCAGCCGATTGGTAGTGTGGGCAAGGAACGTGCGGTGCTGGCGTTGCAGGCACAGCAGGCGATCCATTTGGCGTTGTTCGGGGTTGAAGAAGTTGAGTTGGCGCCACGGCGGCAGGCACGGGCTGCCTGATTTTTCGCACTATCGCTACCGGCCTCTTCGCGGGCGTGCCCGCGAAGAGGCCGAAACAGAACTAACTGTCAGACAACCGCCCCGCCGCCGCAAAGGCCTGCAACTGCGGATAAAACGCCCTGAAGTCCGCCAGCAATGGCTCATACAGCCGCTCCAGCTCGCCCATCACCCCGGACATCCCTTCAGGGCGTGACAGGCGCCGAGCAATGCCATTGAACACCTGCTCCAATGTGGCGAAATCACCATAGGCCCCCAGCCAGTCATCCGCCGCCATGAACGGTGCAATCCGCGCCAGCCGCCCCGGCAGTTGTGGCTCTGCCAGCAGCACCCGGTAAAACGCCCCAGTGAACTGTGCCAGTGGCTGCTCGGCATAATCACGCCAATGTCGCGCCAGGCAATGGTCGAAGAACACATCCAGGACAATGCCGGCAAAGCGCCGCCGCTCACGCGGAAAACGCGCCAGCGCCGCCAATACCAACGGGTGCCGATCGGTGTAGCTGTCGATATGCCGATGCAGCCGAATGGCCGCCTCCAGCGCAGGCGGAAAGCGCCCTTCCAGCGAGCCTTTGACAAAGTCGCCATACAGGCTGCCAAGCAGTTGTTGCGGCGCCGGGCCGCCCAGGTGCAAGTGTGCGAGGTAATTCATGCACGCAGTCTAGCACCGCCAGCGCGTATATCGTTATAACGCGATATACCGATTCGTGCTCAGCTCAGAACACCTTCGTATTTGTATATCGGAATTCAGCGATTTACATTTCGCCCTATCGCGATATGCCGCTACAACGAGCCTCAACCATGCCACTCGATCTCGACGAAATCATAAAAGCGCTGGCCCATCCGGTCAGGCGAGAAATCCTCAGCTGGCTGAAAGACCCGGCAACCCAGTTTCCCGACCAGTACCACAGCACCGAAAACGGTGTGTGCGCCGGGCAGATCGACCAACGCTGCGGCCTGTCGCAGTCGACCGTCTCTGCCCACCTGGCCACCTTGCAGCGCGCCGGGCTCATCAGCAGCCAGAAGATTGGCCAATGGCACTTCTTCAAACGCGACGAAGACACCATCCAGGCGTTCCTCGAACAACTGCGCCAAGCACTTTGACAAGGCAGGTAACCGCTATGACCACGCTTTTCGATCCGATCACCCTGGGCGACCTGCAACTGCCCAACCGCATCATCATGGCCCCGCTCACCCGCTGCCGCGCCGATGAAGGGCGCGTGCCCAATGCGCTGATGGCCGAGTACTACGTACAGCGTGCCAGTGCCGGGCTGATTCTCAGCGAGGCGACCTCGGTCAGCGCCATGGGGGTCGGCTACCCGGATACCCCCGGTATCTGGAACGATGAACAAGTTCGTGGCTGGAACAATGTGACCAAGGCCGTACACGGCGCAGGCGGGCGTATCTTCCTGCAGCTGTGGCACGTGGGCCGCATCTCCCACCCCAGCTACCTGAATGGCGAACTGCCGGTGGCTCCCAGCGCGATCCAGGCCAAGGGCCATGTCAGCCTGGTACGCCCACTGAGTGACTACCCCACCCCGCGTGCGCTGGAAACCGAAGAAATCACTGACATCGTCGAGGCCTACCGCAGCGGCGCGGAAAATGCCAAGGCGGCCGGCTTCGATGGTGTGGAGATCCACGGTGCCAACGGTTACCTGCTCGACCAGTTCCTGCAAAGCAGCACCAACCAGCGCACCGACCGTTACGGCTGCTCACTGGAAAACCGCGCGCGCCTGCTGCTGGAAGTGACCGATGCGGCCATTGAAGTGTGGGGCGCGAACCGCGTGGGCGTGCACCTGGCGCCGCGTGCCGACGCCCACGACATGGGCGACGCCGACCGCGCCGAAACCTTCACTTATGTGGCGCGCGAGCTGGGCAAGCGCGGCATCGCCTTCATCTGCTCGCGGGAACGGGAAGCCGACGACAGCATTGGCCAACTGATCAAGGAAGCGTTCGGCGGCCCGTACATCGTCAACGAGCGGTTTGACAAAGCCAGTGCCAATGCGGCCCTGGCCAGTGGCAAGGCCGATGCGGTGGCGTTCGGCGTGCCGTTCATCGCCAACCCCGACCTGCCGGCGCGGCTGGCGGCGGATGCGCCGTTGAATGACGCCCGGCCGGACACTTTCTATAGCAAGGGGCCGGTGGGGTATATCGATTATCCGCGGTTGTAACTGATTTCGCCGGGGCCGCTTTGCGGCCTTGTGCCGCGAAAGGAGGGCAAGGCCCTCCCCTGCCATGTTACGGACGGGAGTTGATCTGCTGCTGCAGGTTCTGGATCTGGCTCTGCAAGGTATTCAGGTTGCGGGTCATCTGCGCCCGGAACGCATCGAACTCCTGCACCGAAGCACCGCCTGCCGACGAAGCAGCCGGACGATTATCGATCTGGCTCTTGAGCACCAACATGTCCTGCTCCAGGCTCTGGATAGCAGCACTCGGGTTGCCTTGTTTCTTCAAGGCAGCCACATCGCTACCCAGGCTCTTGAGTTGCACGTCCAGCTTGCCGCCATCCACCTGCGCAGCCTTCAGCGCGGCAACCTGCTCGTTCAAACCCTTGAACTGGGTATCCAGCTTGCCACCATCAACCTGCCCCGAACGCAGCGCCGCCAGCTCACCATTCACCAACTTCAACTGCGCCTGCAACTGGCCTTGCAGCTCAGTCACCGCTTTCTGCTGTGCACGGGTATCGGCCAGCACCTGCTCCAGGCGCTTGCCCAGATCACCGGTCTGCCCGGCCACGCCCTGCTGCAGCTGACGCAACTGCAGCTTCAGCGCCTCGCTGCTGGTAGTCACACCGGATTCGCTGGCCTCCACCTTGCCACTGATCGCCTGCAGGCGCCCGGCCGCTTCTTCACTGATGCGGGCAAAGCTCTCCTGGGTCGCCACCAGTTGCTGCTCCATCAGCGAGATCTGCTGAAAGCTCCACCAGCCCAAGCCCGCCAACGCGATAAACGAGGCGCACAACAACGCCCACAACGGCGCCGTGCTGGCCCCACGGGCGGCCTTCTGGCGGCTGCGCACCACGTGCGCCGGCATCAGTTCGTCATCATCAACCGTGCCCGCCCGCAAGGTAGGCACGTCATCGTAGTCATCGTGAGCATGGTTACGCATGGATACATTCAACCGCGGTAGTCGCAAAGAGGCACGAGTATAAACCGCCAGCGCGGCGCGTTGATGACCATTGTCCGCCGGGCGGCTTCAATGCCCCGGCGGCAAGTGCTTCCACCAGCCACAGAATTCATCCAGCGCCGTCCACAGGCTGACCTTGGGCTGGTAGTCCAGGTACTGCCGGGCGCGGCTGATATCCAGGGTGAAATCACGGCTCATCACCTGCATGCCCAGGCGCGACAAGGTCGGTTGCGGGCGCCCTGGCCACAGCATGCAAGCCGCCTCGTTCAGCGCGGCGAAGCTGTAGGCCAGGCCGTAGGAACGGTAGCGGGTAACCTGTGGCAACTGCATCTGGCGCATCACGTAGTTGACCACGTCCCACAGCGGCAGCGGCTGCCCGTTGCTGATGTTGTAAGCCTGGCCCAGCGCCCGTTCATCAGCGAACAGCGCACTGAGCAGCGCCTCGTTGAGGTTGTGCACACTGGTGAAATCGACCTTGTTCAGGCCATTGCCGATGATCGCCACACGGCCTTTGCGCTGCATCTGCATCAGCCGCGGGAAAATGCTGGCATCACCGGCGCCGGTGACGAAGCGCGGGCGCAGCGCCAATACTTCGAGGCCGAACTCCTGGGCACCGAACACTTTTTGCTCGGCCAGGTGTTTGGTTTGCCCATAGTGGTCGTGGAAGCGGCGCGGCACCTGGTCTTCACGGATGTCCAGGCGTGAACGGCCATTGAAATAGATCGACGGCGAAGACAGATGAACCAGGCGCCGTACATGCTCTTTCAGGCAGCCCTCGACCACGTTCTCGGTAACCACCACGTTGCCCTGGTAGAAGTCCTGATAACGCCCCCAGTTGCCCACCGCGCCTGCACAGTGCACCACCGCCTCGACGCCCTGGCACAAAAGCCGGGCCAACTCGGCATCGCCCAGGTCGCCGGGGATGAACTGGGCGCCGCGCTTGACCAGGTGCTCCACCCCTTCGGCACGGCGGCCGCTGACGCGCACGTCCAGGCCCTGCTCCAGGGCGAAGCGCGCAAAGCGCCCACCAATGAAGCCACTCGCGCCGGTGACCAGAATTCGCATGTAACACTCCGTCTTGCCAGATTTCAGATGCAACTGACGCCAGCCGTGGCTACAAGGGCACCAGCCAATGCCGTGCGGTGTGCCGCAGGTGGTCGGTCAGTTGCGCGAGCAATTGCCCGCCATTGCGCCAATGATGCCAGTACAGCGGCACATCGATAGGGGTATCGCGGCAGATTTCCACCAATTGCCCGTTGGCCAGCTGCTCCTGGGCCTGCAGTTCTGGCACCAGGCCCCACCCCAACCCGGCTTCGGTCATGCGCAGGAAGCCTTCGGATGACGGGCACAGGTGGTGCAGGAAGCCGTCCTCGATGCCCAGCGATGCCAGGTAGCGATGCTGCAGGAAATCATCCGGGCCGTACACGATCGCCGGGGTGCGGGCCAGGCGGCTGGCGACGAAGCCGTGGGGGAAATGCCGCGCCATGAACCCGGGGCTGGCCAACGCCCGGTAACGCATGGCCCCCAGTAGCAGGCTGCGTGCGCCGGCTACCGGGCGTTCACTGCCACACAGGCAGGCCGCCACTTCGCCAGCACGCATGCGTTTCAGGCCCACCTCCTGGTCTTCTACCACCAGGTCGGTCAGCACGTTCTGTTGCGCACAGAAATTGCCCACCGCACCGGCCCACCAGGTGGCCAGGCTATCGGCGTTGAGGGCGATGCGCAGGCGCTCCGGCATGCCCTCTTCATCCAGCGCCGGCACCTGGCGCTGCAAGTCACGTTCAAGCAGGCGCACCTGCTGCACGTGGTTGAGCAACTGGCGGCCGACTTCGGTCGGGCTGGGTGGCGTGGCACGCACCAGCACCGGCTGCCCAACCCGCGCTTCGAGCAGCTTGATGCGCTGGGAGATGGCCGATTGCGACAAGCCCAGTATTTGCGCCGCACGCTCGAAACCACCTTGTTCGATCACCGCCGCGAGGGCGGCCAGGAGCTTGTAGTCGAACATCGATTTTCCTAATGACGGATCAGCTTTATTTGTTTTTCTTATACAGTGCCGAACCTCACAATAGCCAGCATCTTTTACGACCTTTTTGGAGAGCCCAGCCATGTGGCAAAGCTACCTCAACGGCATGCTGGTGGCCTTCGGCCTGATCATGGCCATCGGCGCGCAGAACGCCTTCGTACTTGCCCAAAGCCTGCGCCGTGAGCATCACCTGCCGGTGGCGGCACTGTGCATCGTCTGTGATGCCCTCCTGGTGGCAGCCGGGGTGTTCGGCCTGGCCACCGTGCTGGCGCACAACCCGACCTTGCTGGCGGTCGCACGCTGGGGCGGCGCGGTGTTTCTGATCTGGTACGGCGCCAAGGCCCTGCGCAGCGCCTGCTCCAAGCAGAGCCTGCAGCACCAGCAAGGCCAGGGCGCCCGCTCACGCCGTGCCGTGCTGCTCAGCGCCCTGGCGGTGACCCTGCTAAACCCGCACGTGTACCTCGACACGGTGTTGCTGATCGGCTCGCTGGGCGCCCAGCAGACCGCCCCCGGCGCCTACGTGGCCGGCGCCGCCAGCGCCTCGCTGCTGTGGTTTTCGACCCTGGCGATCGGCGCGGCCTGGCTGGCCCCATGGCTGGCAAGGCCGGCGACCTGGCGCATGCTCGACCTGATGGTGGCGGTGATGATGTTCGCGGTGGCAGCGCAGTTGATCTTCAACTGATCGCAGGCCTGCAAGGCCCGGCACACACCTGCTGGCCTGAAAACGACCACCACTGGTCGGCGACCGCCAACCGCTCTGGAACCTCTATTCCCTATGTTTGTTGCGTGGTTATGCGCCGGGGCTGGTGCTATGATCGACCCCTTGCGTCGCAAAGAGTACAAACTCGCCGACGCTCATAGGGCCGCCCGTGATCGGCCCTGCGCAAACCGCGAACTAGACCTGAATCAGGAGATCCACCATGGCTTTTGAATTGCCGCCGCTGCCGTACGCCCACGATGCCCTGCAGCCGCACATCTCCAAGGAAACCCTGGAGTTTCACCACGACAAGCACCACAACACCTATGTCGTGAACCTGAACAACCTGGTCCCAGGCACCGAATTCGAAGGCAAGACCCTGGAAGAGATCGTCAAGACCTCTTCGGGCGGCATCTTCAACAACGCCGCTCAGGTCTGGAACCACACCTTCTACTGGAACTGCCTGGCCCCTAACGCCGGTGGCCAGCCGACCGGTGCCCTGGCAGACGCCATCAACGCCGCTTTCGGTTCCTTCGACAAGTTCAAGGAAGAATTCACCAAGACTTCGGTTGGCACCTTCGGTTCCGGCTGGGGTTGGCTGGTGAAGAAAGCTGACGGTTCCCTGGCCCTGGCCAGCACCATCGGCGCCGGCTGCCCGCTGACCAGCGGCGATACCCCGCTGCTGACCTGCGACGTCTGGGAACACGCCTACTACATCGACTACCGCAACCTGCGTCCGAAGTACGTCGAGGCGTTCTGGAACCTGGTCAACTGGGCCTTCGTTGCCGAGCAGTTCGAAGGCAAGACCTTCAAGGCCTGAGTCTTCAGCCCTGAATGAAAAGACCCGGCCATGTGCCGGGTTTTTTTATGCCTGTGCCGGCCCCCTTCACGGGTAACCCGCAGCCACAGAGGCACGCACGGTTTTGCTTGCTCAGCCCGCATAGCGCGCTAACATCAAACCTCTGGAAGATTGATACAGCGCACTCAAGTTGCGGGGTCAGGCAACCGATACACTGCTCATGATCGGCCGATAGTGTATCGTCATCGTTGATGGCAAAATGATGCCATGCGCATGGATTAAGGAAACCCCATTGAAGCTGGAATTGCGGAACAGCTTGTCGGTCAAGTTGCTCAGGGTCGTGCTGCTGTCGGCGCTGGCGGTCGGCGTCGTGCTCAGCTGTGCGCAAATCGTCTACGACACCTACAAGACCCGCCAGGCCGTGAACAATGATGCCCAGCGCATCCTCGACATGTTCCGCGACCCTTCGACCCAGGCGGTGTACAGCCTCGACCGCGAAATGGGCATGCAGGTGATGGAAGGCCTGTTCCAGGACGAATCGGTGCGCATGGCCTCCATTGGCCACCCCAACGAAACCATGCTGGCAGAAAAGTCACGTCCATTGCAGGACATGTCCATGCGCTGGCTCACCGACCTGATCCTCGGCCAGGAACGCACCTATACCACGCAACTGGTTGGCCGCGGCCCATACAGCGAATACTACGGCGACCTCAGCATTACCCTGGACACCTCGTCCTACGGTGAAGACTTCCTGATCAACGCGGTGATCATCTTCATTTCCGGCGTGCTGCGGGCCCTGGCCATGGGCCTGGTGCTGTATCTGGTGTACCACTGGCTGCTGACCAAACCGCTGTCGAAGATCATCGAGCACCTCACCCAGATCAACCCCGACCGCCCCAGCCAGCACCAGCTACCGCTGCTCAAAGGCCACGAGAAGAACGAGCTGGGCCTGTGGGTGAACACCGCCAACCAGTTGCTGGCCTCGATCGAGCGCAACACCCACCTGCGCCACGAGGCGGAAAACAGCCTGCAGCGCATGGCCCAGTACGACTTCCTCACCGGCCTGCCCAACCGCCAGCAATTGCAGCAGCAACTGGACAAGATTCTTGTCGACGGCGGCCGCCTGCAGCATCGCGTGGCGGTACTGTGCGTGGGTCTGGACGACTTCAAGGGCATCAACGAGCAGTTCAGCTACCAGGTCGGTGACCAATTGCTGCTGGCCCTGGCCGACCGTCTGCGGGCCCACAGCGGCCGCCTGGGCGCGCTGGCGCGGTTGGGCGGCGACCAGTTCGCCCTGGTGCAGGCCAATATCGAGCAGCCCTACGAAGCGGCCGAACTGGCGCAAAGCATCCTCGACGACCTGGAAGTGCCGTTCGACCTCGACCACGAGCAGATCCGCCTGCGCGCCACCATCGGCATCACCCTGTTCCCCGAAGACGGCGACAGCACCGAGAAACTGCTGCAGAAAGCCGAACAGACCATGACCCTGGCCAAGGCCCGTTCGCGCAACCGCTACCAGTTCTACATCGCCAGCGTCGACAGCGAGATGCGCCGCCGCCGCGAGCTGGAAAAGGACCTGCGTGAAGCCTTGCCGCGCAACCAGCTGTACCTGGTGTATCAGCCACAGATCAGCTACCGCGACCACCGCGTGGTCGGCGTAGAGGCGCTGTTGCGTTGGCAGCACCCGGAGCTGGGCATGGTGCCACCCGACCAGTTCATCCCCCTGGCCGAGCAGAACGGCAGCATCATCAGCATCGGCGAGTGGGTGCTGGACCAGGCTTGCCGGCAATTGCGCGAATGGCACGACCAGGGCTTCAGCGACCTGCGCATGGCAGTCAACCTGTCCACCGTGCAGTTGCACCACAGCGAGCTGCCACGGGTGGTCAACAACCTGCTGCAGGCCTATCGCCTGCCGCCGCGCAGCCTGGAGCTGGAGGTCACCGAAACCGGCCTGATGGAAGACATCAGCACCGCCGCCCAGCACCTGCTGAGCCTGCGCCGCTCCGGGGCGCTGATTGCCATCGATGACTTCGGCACCGGCTACTCATCGCTCAGTTACCTGAAATCGCTGCCGCTGGACAAGATCAAGATCGACAAGAGCTTCGTCCAGGACCTGCTCGACGACGATGACGACGCCACCATCGTTCGCGCCATCATCCAGCTGGGCAAGAGCCTGGGCATGCAGGTAATCGCCGAAGGCGTGGAAACCGCCGAGCAAGAAACCTACATCGTTGCCCAGGGTTGCCACGAGGGCCAGGGTTACCACTACAGCAAGCCGCTGTCGGCCCGCGAGCTGACCCACTTCCTCAAGCAGGCGCAACGCAACCAGGTTTCGATGTTCTGAGCCCACCTGCCCGGTTACAGGCTGTGACCGGGAATTACATGAATTGCGTGCCCGCCCCTTTACAGCAAATGCAAATCTTTCGCATGATGTTGCGGTTTCGCGTGCCACGGCGCACGGTCCACCCCTTGGTCCAACCACACGACGCAGGAAAACCAATAATGATTCGAATGCCTCTGGCCTCCGCCAGTCTGCTGGCCATTGCCATCGCCCTCGCCGGTTGCGGCGAAGGCAAGGACGAAAAAGCCGCCGCGCCGCAAGCCCAGGCACCTGCTGCCGCCAGCACCACCGCTGCTGCGCCAGGGGCTGTCGACGAAGCCGCCGGCAAAGCCGTGGTCAAGCATTACACCGAAATGGTCTACGCCGTGTACAGCGACTCGCTGAGCACCGCCAAGACACTGCAGACCGCCATCGACGCGTTCCTGGCCAAGCCCAACGACGAAACCCTGAAGGCCGCCAAGGAAGCCTGGTTCGCCGCGCGCGTACCGTACCTGCAAAGCGAAGCCTTCCGCTTCGGCAACACCATCATCGACGACTGGGAAGGCCAGGTGAACGCCTGGCCCCTGGACGAAGGCCTGATCGACTACGTCGACAAGAGCTACGAGCACGCCTTGGGCAACCCGGCCGCCGGCGCCAACATCATCGCCAACACCGAGATTCAGGTGGGTGAAGAGAAGGTCGACGTCAAGGACATTACCCCCGAGAAACTGGCCAGCCTGAACGAGCTGGCGGGCTCCGAGGCCAACGTCGCCACCGGCTACCACGCCATCGAGTTCCTGCTCTGGGGCCAGGACCTGAACGGCACCGGCCCAGGCGCTGGCAACCGCCCGGCATCCGACTACCTGGAAGGCCAGGGCGCTACCGGTGGCCACAACGACCGCCGTCGTGCCTACCTGAAAGCGGTTACCGACCTGCTGGTCAGCGACCTCGAAGAGATGGTCGGCAACTGGGCACCGAACGTCGCCGACAACTACCGCGCCAAGCTGGAAGCCGAGCCTGTCAACGACGGCCTGCGCAAGATGCTGTTCGGCATGGGCAGCCTGTCGCTGGGCGAACTGGCTGGCGAGCGCATGAAGGTTTCGCTGGAAGCCAACTCGCCGGAAGACGAGCAGGACTGCTTCAGCGACAACACCCACTACTCGCACTTCTACGACGCCAAGGGCATCCGCAACGTCTACCTGGGCGAGTACACCCGCCCGGACGGCACCAAGGTAAGCGGCCCAAGCCTGTCGTCGTTGGTCGCCAAGGTCGACCCGGCTACCGATGCAGCCCTCAAGGCCGACCTGGAGGCCACCGAAGCCAAGATTCAGGTAATCGTCGACCACGCCCTCAAAGGCGAGCACTACGACCAGCTGATCGCTGCCGACAACGCGGCCGGCAACCAGATCGTGCGTGACGCCATCGCCGCCCTGGTCAAGCAGACCGGTTCGATCGAGCAGGCTGCAGGCAAGCTGGGCATCGCCAACCTGAACCCGGACACTGCGGATCACGAATTCTGATCCTGCTGTAGCGGTACTGAAAGAGGCGGCCTTCGGGTCGCCTTTTTTGCTGATGGCCTGTTCGCGGCCAACCGGACCGCGAACAGGCACATGAAAATGCTGGCATTTCACATCCCTTTCACCCAGGTAATTGCAAATTGCTCTTATTCAAGAGCCGCTGGCCTGCTAAGCTTGCACGCCGGTTTTTCGTCCACGCCCAGGATTTTGCATGTCCTTGTCGCTGTCCCGACTCTCCCCCTTGCTGCTGGCCTTTGCCCTCGCCGCCTGTGACGACGCCCCGCGTTTCACCCAAGCCGAGCCTGGCGAAGCGTTGTCGGCCGGCAAGGCGACTGTGCAGCGCACTGACCGCAACGCCTATTCCCTGCCTTCGGCCAACCTCTCGCCCGAGCGGCGCGTGGACTTCGCCGTAGGCAACAGTTTCTTCCGCAACCCCTGGGTGATCGCCCCGTCCACCACCACTGCCCGCGACGGGTTGGGCCCGCTGTTCAACACCAACGCCTGCCAGAACTGCCATGTGCGCGATGGCCGCGGTCACCCGCCTGAGCCTGGCAACAGCAACGCGGTGGGCATGCTGGTGCGCTTGTCGATCCCCGACCAGCCTTACCTGGCCAAAGTGATCGAACGCCTCGGCGTAGTGCCGGAGCCGGTGTACGGCACCCAGTTGCAGGACATGGCCATCCCGGGCGTGGCGCCAGAAGGCAAGGTACGGGTGAGCTACACCCAGGAAACGGTAGCGTTCAAGGACGGTCATCAGGTCGAGCTGCGCAAGCCTGCCCTGCAGATCACCCAGCTCGGCTACGGCGTCATGCACCCCGACACACGCTTTTCGGCGCGGGTGGCCCCGCCGATGATCGGCCTGGGCCTGCTCGAGGCCATCCCCGAAGCCGACCTGCTGGCCAACGAAGACCCGGACGACCGCAACCGCGACGGCATCCGCGGGCGTGCCAACCGTGTGTGGGACGACGCCCAGGGCAAGACCGTGATCGGCCGCTTCGGCTGGAAAGCCGGGCAGCCCAACGTCAACCAGCAGAACGTGCACGCTTTTGCCGGCGACATGGGCCTTACCAGCACCCTGCAGCCCAATGACGATTGCACCCCGGCACAAACCGACTGCCTGGCTGCGCCCAACGGCGACGGCGCCGACGGCGAGAAAGAAGTCAGCGACAACATCCTGCGCCTGGTCACCTTCTACACCCGCAACCTGGCGGTGCCGGCCCGCCGCGACGTTGGCTCGCCGCAGGTGCTGGCGGGCAAGAACCTGTTCTACCAGGCCGGCTGCCAGGGGTGCCACACACCGCAGTTCACCACTGCCGCCGATGCGATCGAGCCAGAATTGGCCAACCAGGTCATCCGCCCTTACAGCGACCTGCTGCTGCATGACATGGGCCCTGGCCTGGCCGACGAGCGTACCGAATTCGCCGCCAACGGCCAGGACTGGCGTACCCCGCCCCTGTGGGGCATCGGCCTGAGTGAAACGGTCAGTGGCCACAGCCAGTTCCTGCACGACGGGCGCGCCCGCAACCTGCTAGAAGCCGTGCTCTGGCACGGTGGCGAAGCCGAGGCGGCACGCAACTTCGTGCTCACATTCAACGCAGAGCAGCGCGCCGCGTTGCTGGCGTTCCTGAATTCACTTTAAAACGCGCAAAGGAGCCGGGCATGTTCCGACCCAAACTGTTGTTCACCAGCCTCGCCGCACTCGCCCTTGGTGCCTGCTCGCCGCAGGACCCGCAAGCCGTGACCTCCGCCGCCATCGCCAAGCAGGTCATCCTGCCAACCTACAGCCGCTGGGTCGAAGCCGACCGCACGCTGGCTGCCAGCGCCCTGGCCTACTGCGAAGGCAAGGAGTCCCTGGATAAAGCCCGCGCCGACTTCCTCAACGCGCAAAAAGCCTGGGCCGAGCTGCAACCGCTGCTGGTCGGCCCGCTGGCCGAAGGCAACCGCGCCTGGCAGGTCCAGTTCTGGCCCGACAAGAAGAACCTGGTCGGCCGCCAGGTCGAGCAACTGGTCAACGGCGACAAGCCCGTCGATGCCGCCGCTCTGGGCAAAGCCAGCGTGGTAGTACGTGGCCTGTCGGCCTACGAGTACATCCTGTTCGACAGCAAGCCAGACATCGCCACTGCCGAGCAGAAAGCCCGTTACTGCCCACTGTTGGTGGCCATCGGTGAACACCAGAAGGTCCTGGCCGAGGAGATCCTCAAGAGCTGGAACAGCACCGACGGCATGCTCTCGCAGATGACCAAGTTCCCCAACCAGCGCTACGCTGACTCCCACGAGGCCATCGCCGACCTGTTGCGCTCCCAGGTCACCGCCCTGGATACCCTGAAGAAGAAGCTGGGCGCGCCGATGGGCCGCCAAAGCAAGGGCATCCCGCAGCCGCTGCAGGCCGAAGCCTGGCGCAGCCATTCCTCGCTGAAGAGCCTGGAAGCCACCCTCAAGGCTGCCGAAACCGTCTGGGTCGGTGTCGACAACCAGGGCCTGCGCGGCTTGCTGCCCAGCGATCAGAAAGCGCTGGCGGACAAGATCGACGCCGCCTACGCTACCTCGCTCAAACTGCTGGCCGACAACCAGAAAACCCTCGGTGAGTTGCTGGCCGACGACGCTGGCCAGCAAACCCTCAACCAGATCTACGACAGCCTCAACGCCGTCCACCGCCTGCACGAAGGCGACCTGGCCAAGGCGCTGAACATCCAGCTGGGCTTCAATGCCAACGACGGTGACTGATCATGCTGCGACGCCAGGCACTCAAACTCGGTAGCGTATTGCTCAGCGCCCTCACCCTGGGCGGCTGGAGCCTGTTCCGCAACAAAGGCAGCGAACCCTTGCTGCTCTCGGCGCGTGACGACGGCGACGGCAAGCACTATGCCGTCGGTTTCCGCCTGGACGGCACCCAGGTGTTCAGCACTCAGGTCGCCCAGCGTTGCCATGCCATCATCCACCACCCCGAGCAGCCGATCGCCCTGTTCGTCGCCCGCCGCCCCGGTACCGAAAGTTACCTGATCGATTTGCGCGACGGGCGCTTGCTACAAACGCTCGCCTCACAGCCAAACCGGCACTTTTATGGCCACGCCGTGGTGCACAAAGGCGGCGAATGGCTGTATGCCACCGAGAACGACACCACCGACCCTGGGCGCGGCGTGCTTGGGGTATACCGTTTCGAGGGCGAGCGCCTGGTGCACACCGGCGAGCTCCCAACCCACGGCATCGGCCCACACGAGGTGGCCTGGCTGCCCGACGGCGAAACGCTGATCGTGGCCAATGGCGGCATTCGCACCGAAGCCGAAAGCCGAGTGGAGATGAACCTCAATGCCATGGAGCCAAGCCTGGTACTGATGCAGCGCGACGGCACCCTGTTGAGCAAGGAAACCCTGGCCCAGCAGATGAACAGCGTGCGCCACCTGGCGGTGGGCAGCGACGGCACCATCGCCGCTTGCCAGCAGTTCATGGGCGATGCCGATGAAACGGCCGAGCTGCTGGCGATCAAGCGCCCAGGCGAGCCGTTCAAGGCCTTCCCGGTGCCAGAGCGGCAGTTGCAGGCCATGGCCCAGTACACCGCCAGCGTTGCCATCCACAGCGAACTGCGGCTGGTGGCGCTGACTGCACCACGGGCCAACCGCCTGTTCGTCTGGGACCTGGACAGCGGCGCGGTGCGGCTGGATGCGCCGATGCCCGATTGCGCAGGGGTGGGTACGGTGAAAGATGGTTTTGTCGTCACGTCCGGGCAGGGCCGTTGCCGGTTCTACGACTGCACCAAGGCCGAGCTGGTCGGGCAGCCGATGAACCTGCCGTCCGGTTTCTGGGACAACCACCTGCATCTCGTCTGATTTTTCTGCTGCCCTCACCGGCCTCTTCGCGGGCACGCCCGCTCCCACAGGGACCGCGCAACCCACTGACTGCGCGGTTCCTGTGGGAGCGGGCGTGCCCGCGAAGAGGCCGGCACAGGCATTTCACTCCCCTTCCTCCCAAAAACAGTCAATAATTCTCCCAGCCACGTGGGCAGGATCGCCCGTTTTCGTGTCCAAACGAATAACAACTGCATCCAAGGAACCGGACCTATGCTGCGCCGCCGCATGCTCATCATGTTGGCCGTGGTTCTGCTGATCGTGCTGGCCCTGGGGGGCTACAAAGCCTTTTCGATCTACCAGCAGATCCAGATGTTCACTGCCCCCAAGCCGCCCATCACCGTAGCGGCCGCTGTGGCCGAACAGCGCCAGTGGCAAGAGCGCCTGCCCGCCGTCGGCAGCCTCAAGGCCCTGCAAGGCGTTGACCTGAGCCTGGAGGTGGAAGGCATCGTCAAAGCCTTGCATTTCGACTCGGGCCAGCAGGTCAAGGCCGGGCAACTGTTGCTGCAACTCAATGACGACCAGGAAACCGCCCTGCTCGGCACCGCCCAGGCCGACCTGGGCCTGGCCAAGGTCGATTTCGGCCGTGGTAGCCAGCTGGTCGGCGACGCGGCCATCTCCCGTGGCGAGTTCGATCGCCTTACCTCCCAATACCGGCGTAACCAGGCGGTGGTCGAGCAGCTCAAGGCGCAGAAGATCAAGAAAAGCATCAACGCCCCGTTCAGCGGCACCATCGGCATCCGCCAGGTGGACATCGGCCAATACCTGGCCGCCGGCACAGTGATCGCCACCCTGCAGGACACCTCCAGCCTGTACGTCGACTTCAACGTACCGGAACAGGCCCTGCCACGCCTGAGCCTGGGCCAGCAGGTGCTGGTGCAAGTGGCCGCTTACCCGGGCCAGACTTTCCCCGCCAGCCTGAGCGCCATCAACCCCAAGGTCGAGGAAGCCACGCGCAACCTGCTGGTACGCGCCACCATGGCCAACCCCGACGGCAAACTGCTGCCGGGCATGTTCGCCAGCCTGTTGATCCTGCTGCCCAACCCACAGCCGCAAGTGGTGGTGCCGGAAAGCGCCATTACTTACACCCTGTATGGCAACTCGGTGTATGTCGCCTCGCCGAAAAAAGACAAGGACGGCAAGCCGGAAAACGACGACAAAGGCCAACCCCAACGGGTGGCCGAACAGCGCACCGTTCAGACCGGCGAGCGCCGAGACGGCGTGGTGGTGGTCAGCAAAGGCCTGCAGGCAGGGGAGCAAGTGGTCACTGCCGGGCAGCTGAAACTCACCCCCGGTGCTGCGATACGCATCGGCCAGGATAACGCTCTAAAGCCCGCACCGGGCACAGCGGCCAAGGACTGACAGGAGGCTGGCATGGCGTTCACCGACCCGTTCATCCGCCGCCCGGTGCTGGCCAGTGTGGTCAGCCTGCTGATCCTGCTGCTGGGCTTCCAGGCCTGGAACAAGCTGCAGATCCGCCAGTACCCGCAGATGGAAAACGCCCTGATCACGGTAACTACCGCCTACCCTGGGGCCAACGCCGAAACCATCCAGGGCTACATCACCCAGCCGCTGCAACAAAGCCTGGCCAGCGCCGAAGGCATCGACTACATGACCTCGGTGAGCCGGCAGAACTTCTCGATCATTTCCATCTACGCGCGGATCGGCGCCGACAGCGACAGGCTGTTCACCGAGTTGCTGGCCAAGGCCAACGAAGTGCGCAACAAGCTGCCCCAGGACTCCGAAGACCCGGTACTGAGCAAGGAAGCCGCCGATGCCTCGGCGCTGATGTACGTCAGCTTCTACAGCAAGGAAATGAGCAACCCGCAGATCACCGACTACCTGTCGCGGGTGATCCAACCCAAGCTGGCCACTTTGCCGGGCATGGCCGAGGCGGAAATCCTCGGCAACCAGGTGTTCGCCATGCGGCTGTGGCTGGACCCGGTCAAACTGGCCGGTTTCGGCCTGTCGGCCACCGACGTGACCAACGCCGTACGCCGCTACAACTTCCTCTCCGCCGCCGGCGAGGTAAAGGGCGAATACGTGGTCACCAGTATCAACGCCAGTACCGAGTTGAAGTCGGCCGAGGCGTTCGCCGCCCTGCCGGTCAAGACCAGCGGTGACAGCCGCGTGCTGCTGGGCGATGTGGCGCGGGTCGAAATGGGCGCGGAAAACTACGACACGGTCAGCTCGTTCGATGGCACCCCGTCGGTGTACATCGGCATCAAGGCCACCCCCGCCGCCAACCCGCTGGAGGTGATCAAGGAAGTGCGGCGCATCATGCCCGAACTGCAAAGCCAGCTGCCCTCGGCCCTGAAAGTGTCGATCGCCTACGACGCCACACTGTTCATCCAGGCCTCCATCGACGAAGTGATCAAGACCCTCGGCGAAGCGGTGCTGATCGTCATCGTGGTGGTGTTCCTGTTCCTTGGCGCCCTGCGTTCGGTACTGATCCCGGTGGTGACCATACCGTTGTCGATGATCGGCGTGCTGTTCTTCATGCAGATGATGGGCTATTCGCTCAACCTGCTGACCCTGCTGGCGATGGTCCTGGCCATCGGTCTGGTGGTGGACGATGCCATTGTCGTGGTGGAAAACATCCACCGGCACATGGAGGAAGGGAAGTCACCGTTCGACGCAGCCCTGGAAGGTGCCCGCGAGATCGCCATGCCCGTGGTGTCGATGACCATCACCTTGGCCGCCGTATACGCACCGATCGGCTTCCTCACCGGGCTCACAGGGGCCCTGTTCAAGGAGTTCGCCCTGACCCTGGCTGGGGCGGTGATCATTTCCGGTATCGTTGCCCTCACCCTGTCACCGATGATGTGCGCCCTGCTGCTGCGCCAGGAGCAGAACCCCAGCGGCCTGGCCCACCGCCTCGACCAACTGTTCGAACGCCTGAAGGTGCGCTACCAGAAGCTGCTGCACGCCACCCTCGACAGCCGGCCGGTAGTGCTGGTGTTTGCCGTGATCATCCTGTGCCTGATCCCGGTGCTGCTCAAGTTCACCCAGAACGAACTGGCGCCCAACGAGGACCAGGGGGTGATCTTCATGATGAGCAGCTCGCCGCAACCGGCCAACCTCGATTACCTCAACGCCTACACCGACCAGTTCACGCCGCTGTTCAAGGCTTTCCCCGAATACTACTCATCGTTCCAGATCAACGGTTTCAACGGCGTGCAGACCGGCATTGGTGGCTTTTTGCTCAAGCCCTGGAACGAGCGCGAGCGCACGCAGATGGAGTTGCTGCCGCTGGTGCAGGCCAAACTCGAAGAAATCGGCGGCCTGCAGATCTTCGGCTTCAACCTGCCGTCGTTGCCGGGCACTGGCGAGGGCCTGCCGTTCCAGTTCGTGATCAATACCGCTGGCGACTACCCAGCACTGCTGGAAGTGGCCCAGCGCATCAAGGCGCGCGCGCAGGAATCGGGCAAGTTCGCCTTCCTCGACGTCGACCTAGCCTTCGACAAGCCCGAGGTGGTGGTGGATATCGACCGGGCCAAGGCGGCGCAGATGGGGGTGTCGATGGACACCCTCGGCGGCACCCTTGCGACCTTGCTGGGCGAAGCGGAAATCAACCGCTTCACGCTTGAGGGCCGCAGCTACAAGGTGATCGCCCAGGTAGAACGGCCGTACCGCGACAACCCGGGCTGGCTGAACAACTACTACGTGAAGAACGACCAGAACCAATTGCTGCCGCTGTCGACCCTGATCACCCTCACCGACCGCGCCCGCCCACGCCAGCTCAATCAGTTCCAGCAACTGAACTCGGCCATCATCCAGGGCGTGCCTATGGTCAGCCTGGGCGAAGCGCTGAAGACCGTGCAGGACATCGCCCGCGAAGAGGCACCGGAAGGCTTCGCCTTCGACTATGCCGGCGTGGCCCGCCAGTATGTTCAGGAAGGCAGCGCGCTGTGGGTTACCTTCGGCCTGGCACTGGCGATCATCTTCCTGGTGCTGGCGGCGCAGTTCGAAAGCTTCCGCGACCCGTTGGTGATTCTGGTAACCGTGCCCTTGTCGATCTGTGGCGCGCTGTTGCCGCTGTTCCTGGGCATATCGAGCATGAACATCTACACCCAGGTCGGCCTGGTGACCTTGATCGGCCTGATCAGCAAGCACGGCATTCTCATTGTCGAGTTCGCCAATCAGTTGCGTGAGGAGCGCGGTTTGAGCGTGCGCGAGGCCATCGAGGAAGCGGCGGCGATTCGCCTGCGGCCGGTGCTGATGACCACAGCGGCGATGGTGTTCGGCATGGTGCCGCTGATTCTGGCGACTGGCGCCGGGGCGGTCAGCCGTTTTGACATCGGTACGGTGATTGCCACCGGGATGTCGATTGGCACGCTGTTTACCCTGTTCGTGCTGCCTTGCATCTACACCCTGCTGGCGCACAAGACCAAAGCCCAGGAACCTGCCATCGCCTGATCCGGCCTCTTCGCGGGCTCGCTCGCGAGGAGGCCGAAAGGCCAGATACAAAATCCCCAATAGAAAAGCGTTGCTCCGCAACACAATCTCAAAATCACCGCTCCCAATCTCTCACATTATCCAGACTCGAGCCTGATGTTGTTGCTTGTCGGTGGAAAAGCAGAGCAATTTCTGCATCTAATTCGCATGGTAAAAGTCAGAGTAGAGATGCTATGGCACCCGCACTCTAGACGTCTTGCAGAGAAATAAAACCGCCCTTGAAAATGGCTCTGGTAAAAATTCCTACAACTTTATCAGAAATTTCACCACCCCCTTTGACTTGTACCTCTTGAACTTACCGCTATTATCAAGAACGTCGCAATGACGCGACACCAAAATGGAGAAAACAATATGAAAACCATTAAAATGGAATGCACCAAACTGGCGAACATGGCGCACCTTGTCAAAAAAACCAAATAAACCTTAATCCATAAACACTGAAGAGCAGTGCCGGCCTGCCCTTCAGTTAAAGGAGTGACCATGATAAGTAAAAATTGCTTCTTTATCGTCATGAATAACTCCCTGATTTGTTGGGATTTCAAAAATCACAAACAGTACGAGTTATCAAGAGCCCATGCAGACCGGTTAATCCATCTCATTTACGAGAAAAACCACAAAGACTTAAATGATAACCTAACCGACGACCTGAAACGCTGCAGAGTTTTCATGGACGATGCTGACGACCATGCTGACTGGGGCTGGGATGTACTCTCAAGAATATTCCATTACGGCACTAAAGACATCCCTATAGAAAAACTTCCTTCAAGCGAGGAGGAGTGGGCACTGCAGTACCTTGAACACTGCAACTCCGTACGAAACAAGCCTATACACCCTAACAATAAACGCATCAGCGAAATCGGCATTTCACTGCCTACACCGAGAAGTACCTTTGCAGTTGACAAGACATTCAAAAACCGAGCAACCGTTAGAGATTTTCAGCGAATATCGATCTCCCTAGTTGATCTTGCCGAAATTTTGCACCATACCCTAGGCTTTATTGAAAACAGATCCGTTAATAACGTCGAAGGAGAAGAAGAAGGAAATGAATATTCAAGACGCCGGGCCACCCCCTCAGTAGGCGGGCTAAACGCTACAGAAGGCTATGTATATGTAAATAACGTAGATAGCCTAGAAGCGGGGATTTATTACTACGATCCACGGCGACATCAACTGCACTGGCGAAGCGCGCTGCCTTGTGCTCTAGGTGACTTATTATCAGGCCAGCACTTCGCCAATGACATACCCGCTGGATTATTCTTGAGTTCCAGATTCGACAAACTGTGGTGGAAATACGAGCACTCCCGCGCTTATAGAATGGCTTTGATAGAGGTTGGGCATGCTGCACAAACATTCCAACTTGCAGCAACCGATCGCGGAATGAGCACCTGGCTCACTGGCGCATTGAATGAAACGGACATCGAACCCCTACTCATGTTTGAAAACCCAAGTGAACAAGTCCTTTTTTTCGTTGCATGTGGCTATGGCAACGGGAATGCGACACCCAGTTGCTTAAGGGCTCTGATGTCGTAAGACGCTGGCGCGGGATACAGACATGAAAAAAACCACCAACCGTAGCTGTACAGTATTCAAAAGCTGGCACACCACGAGCGCTGTACGCTCGCGCCCTTATGCCTATCATTTTTCTGTAGAAGATTTTACGCAGTCCGAACCCGACCTTTGGTTTCCTAGCGCCCTGAGCCCAGCGCTGGCCCATGACTTGACAACGCTGCTTTCGAAAAAAGATAAACTAATACTACACGCTTACCACCTCGTCCATTTCATGGACTATACAACGCAGCTTGAGATGTGTCACATCAATAAGGCTGTTCAAAGCATAGTTACTGGTAAATTAAAAGAATATTTCGATGAAACAATTTATCTAAACGCTTTAAAACTTTATGCTGACGAGGCCTATCACGCGCTCTTCTCCAGAGAAATTGCAGATCAGGTGGCAAACCACTTTTGCCTAGAGCGAATAAATTCTGCGCGCCTCAAGCGACTTGATCAAGTATTAAAAAATAGCCCTCCAGCGCTCAGCAGCATTACCCGATTCTGCATCGCCTTCGTTTCTGAAACACTGATAACTTACGAACTATACAGCTTGACTCGCGCCTCTCTCGTCGCCCCTGTAGCGCATATGCTGATAGACCACCTTCATGATGAAGGGCGTCATGCCATTTTCTTCTCAGACTGTTTTGCACGACTCTGGCAGCAGTTATGTATCCCACAGAGGGATTACTTGGTAGCAACTCTACTGAAAACGCTCAAAGCTTTCTGCCAACCCGACGAGAATTTTTTAGGATCGATTTTCAAAAAGCATCCATCCTTCGGAAAAGTGATTATTGACAATATAAATGAAAATTGGACGATCCGGATGCCTATTACATCCAAAATGACGCTTCGAGCAATAATGCGTACCGACTTATTGAAGGAGGAACGCTATGCATTACAGTTCAGGTCCGCTGGACTGATAGCATGAGCCAGACCAAAACTTCAACACACACCATTCTTCGCCCAGTGCTTTTGATTCTTTTATGCCTTCTAGGTGTTTTTCCTCTGGATGTCATCCTTCCTTCGTTCCCTGCACTTGCAGAAGCCTTTCGAGTAGAGGCTACGCAAATCGCCTACTCCGTTAGTTTCTTCGCGTTTGGCGTTGCAGTGGCGCAATTGGTGATTGGCCCCCTGTCAGATCGAGTCGGACGCAAACGGTTGTTGCTTGGTGGCTTAGGGGTTTCCATTGCCGGGGCTGTTGGCTGCCTACTTTCAAGTAACTATGAAATTTTTATGGCTTTTCGGTTGTTACAAGCCGTCGGCTGTGGAAGCTTGGTTCTGGGTCAAGCTCTCGTGCAAGACCTATATACTGGCAAGCAGCGTAACACCATGCGCATCTTGTTGACGAGTGCTAGTGGTTTGTTCATATCAATCTCACCCGTCGCGGGTGATGCTCTTCAACAGCTACTCGGCTGGGCAGGTAGTTTTACGGTATTTATTGCAATAGCCAGCATTGTCATCTTACTTGCATGGGAACTACTTCAAGAAACACCTGGTTTACGCCAGAATAACTCAGGCATTCAAAGCTATGTCCCCATGTTGCGTGACACCTTATATGTTACCTATTCCCTACAGGCGACTTTAGCGTTCGCCTGCCATTTTTCCTTTATCGTTGTTGCACCCTTGGTGCTCATGGAACAACTGGGCCTCACGCCGTATCAGTTCTCCGTTGTATTCATCGCCTACGGGCTGGCATATGTCGTCGGTGGTGCAGTCGCGACATTCTTGAACAATCGCATCACCGCGCAGGCTCAAATTCTCACGGGATTCCTGCTTATAGCTACCGCAGGGGCCACTCTGCTGATCTGGCAGTGGGCAGCAGGCCTAACGGTAATAGGCCTCATGTTACCGATGATCTTATGTACGGCAGGCACAACGATGGTACGACCCGTCACGACTACGCAGGCCTTGGCACGTTATCCGCAGCAGGCAGGGGCAGCAGCGTCGCTCAACACTACTTTGCTATTTGCTGGAGGTGGATTCGCTGGCACTTTAGTTGCTTCAGCCGAACATCTGCTTCCAATGACCTTAGGCATTCTATTCTTGAGCAGTGCCATTAGCGGTTTCTTGCTGCTTGCTTGCCTCAGGGACAACAGCTTTCAGCACTGCTGACACCTGCCGGAAAGGCACATACAAAAATGCCAGAGGCCCCGCATTGGCGGGGCCTCTGGCATTTCTAGCTAACGCAGGGCTCAACCAAATGGCCGCAACCCCTGACGCAGGCCGAACAGGAACAGCAACAGGTCCTGATCTGGCGCGACCTGTGCCTGTTGCTGCGGTTTCGCTTCCCGCGGCAATGCGCACTGGTCGGCCATTTCGGCCTTGCTGAACACGTTCGGCCTCGGCTCTTCCCAGGCTGCCACCGCCACGGTGGTCACCGCCAGGCCAGCTACCAGGAACAAAGCTCGAGCTATTTCTAGTTTCATTACTCTAACCCTTTGACAGCGCTGCCAAACGCCATCTTGTAAAAGTAGAGCAGCGTCTGCCATTCCGCGTCATTGATCGACGAATGGCGGCGCAGCTGGCGCAGGTCGTTACCTGCTGCACGCTGGCAGCTGATGCGCCGTCGGCACTTTTCCAGGTCCAACAGCGCCACCTCGACGCGGGCCTGCTCACCCTCGCCAATTACCTTGATGAACACGTGCTTGCCATACAGGCAGCCGTGCTGCCAGTGCCCCAGGTGCATGCGTGCCAGGTTGTCCGCCAGGTCCTTGAGCATGCGCTCATGCACCACCTGCGGGTACCGCTCGCGGGCACCTTCGGCATGCCAGGTGTCGAGCTCGACAAAGCCGTCCAGCGCTTCACTGACCAGCAGCGCACGCCACTGGTGGTCGGCATCGCGCTCGGCGCCACAGAAGACAATGCGCGGTACACGCACGCCCAGTTGCTCGAAACTGTTCAACGCATCGAGTTCACGCAATACCGTAGGCCGGCCGAAAGGGTGCAGCAGGCTGCGGTAGATATGCCCGACCTGGCGTTTGGCATACAGCAGCTTGCCATTGGCATCGTTGAGGCGTTGCACGCCACTCTCACCGCCGCGCCGCTGGTTAGGCTCCTCGACCCACTCGCCTTGCTGGCGCCAATAAAAATCGAAGCGCGACTCCCCTCTCTGGGCTACAGCCATCAAACACTACCCCTTACGCAATACGTAGACCCGCCACATGGCATAGAACGGCAGGAAGTCGAGGCGTTCCTGGATTCTGAAGCCGGCGGCCGTGAATTCTTCTTCGACCGTTTCGGCCGGTAACACGAAACGGTTCTGGTAATTGTCCTGTTCGGCCTTGGCGCTGCGGCGCTGCTCGAGTTTTTTCCGGCGCCAGGCCTTGAAGTTGCCATCCACCCACAGGGACAGGATCACACTATCACGGCTAACCCGCTGAAATTCCGAAAGTATGGTCTTTCTGTGCGCCGATTCGCCAATGTGGTGGAACAGGCGCATACAAAAAATGCTGTCCACCGAGTTGTCCGGCAGGTCGATAGCAAATGCCGAAGTCTGCAAAGGCCGTACCCGTGCCACCACCTCTGGCGGTTGCGCCGCACAGGCCGTCTCGATCATCGCCTCGGAGTTGTCGGCCCCGATGATCACCCGGTTGGGCTTTTCAGCCAGCAGTGGCCAGAAGCGGCCGGCACCGCACGGCAGGTCCAGTACCAGGCCAGGCTCGCCAGCCAATGCCAGGGCGCGACGCGCCAGCTGCTCATCTCGCTTGTGGGAAAGGCGTCGCGCCAGGCCGTCCTGGTGCTTGAGAAAGTACTCACGCGCATGGTCTTTGTCGTACTTCTCGGAAAATTCAAGCTTGATGGGGCTACGCATTGGGTATCTCCTGACTCCATTGCGAGCACATTAGGTAGGCAAGCGTTGGAATCAGGTCATGCCAATGTGAAAAAAACGTTGAGCCCCATTTGACCTGTTACAACAGATTACTCAGCCAAGGCATCCGGGTCGCCTTGGCCGGCTGTGTTGCTCAGGTCTACCCGAAAGCGGCAACCATGCGGCAAAGTGGATGTCAGGGTGACATGCCAGCCCTGGTCGTCACAAATTCGCTGCACCAACGACAGGCCCAGGCCCAGGCCCTCGCCACGCCGTTCATCACCACGCACGAACGGTTTGAACATGGCCTCGCGCTGCTCTTCAGGAATACCCACGCCGCTGTCCTCTACACTGAAGCCGTTGGCTTCCAGGCTCAGGCGTATGTAGCCGCCATCGGTGTAGTGCGCCGCATTACGCAGCAGGTTGCCCATCACCGACTGCAGGAAGGTGGCGTTGTACAGCACCGGGCTGGCGCTGACACGGCCATCGAAGTACAGGGTGAGGCCCTTCTGTTCGATGGTGTCGCGCCATACGCCGATCAGCTCATCGGCCACTTCGCGCAGGGTCGCCTGCGATGCCACCGCACCCTCGTCGCGCTGCGCCCGGGCCAGCATAAGGAAAGTCTTGACCAATTCGCGCATTTCCTCGGTGGCCCGCGCCACACGTTCCACCTGGCTGCGCGCGCGAGCATCGAGGTTAGGGTTTTCCATCAGCAACTCGCAGGAGGTCGCCAGCACCATCAACGGTGTGCGCAGCTCGTGGCTGACGTCACTGGTGAACAGCCGTTCGCGGGTCAACGCGTCGCGCAGGCGGCCCAGGGTGTCATCGAACGCGACTGCCAGCTGGCCCACTTCGTCCGCCGCGTAATCCGGTGCCAGTGGCGGGGCCAGGCCCAGCAACTGGTCGCGGTGACGCACCTGGCGCGCCAGACGGATGACCGGTGCCATTACCCGACGTGCCACCAGCCAGCCGAGGATCACGGCCAGCACCAGGCTGAGCACGAAGCCCACCACCACCACCGCGAACAGCACACGCTCGCGCTCTTCGAAATCGCTCTGATCCTGCAGCAGTACATAGCGGCGGCCATCGACGATCTCGACCATGGCGTGATACGACAGTTGGTCGCGGAACACCTCGTGGAAGCCGCGATCGAGGTGGCGCAAGTCCTTGGGCAGCTCGAAATCGTCGCGCCCGCCGCTGAAGTAGAACAGCTGGTCGGGACGCGGCCGGTGGCTCCAGTCACTGACGCTGTCCATACGCAACAGGCGCTGCAGGTCACCGCCCAGTACCGAGGAAATCAGCCGCTCTTCAACCAGGTGCACGGTGGCGACGATGCCAAAGGCGAAGGCCCCGGCCACCAGCGCACTCATCAAGGCAAAAGCAATGATGATGCGCTGGGCAAGGCTTTGCTTAAACTCCATCGCGGCCCTCGGCGAGGCGATAGCCGACGCCATGGACGGTATGCAACAACGGTTTTTCAAACGGTTTGTCGATCACCTGGCGCAGCTGGTGCACATGGCTGCGCAGGCTGTCGCTGTCGGGGCAGTCGTCGCCCCACAGGGCTTCTTCCAGCACCTCGCGGCGCAGGACGTGCGGGCTTTTTTGCATCAGCACCGCCAGCAGCTTGAGGCCGACCGGGTTGAGCTTGAGCAGGCGGCCCTGGCGGGTAACTTCGAGGGTGTCGAGGTCGTAGCTGAGGTCCGCCACCTGCAGGGTACGGCGCCCGCCGCCCTGGGCACGGCGCAGCACCGCTTCGATGCGCGCCGCCAACTCCGACAGGGCAAACGGCTTGAGCAGGTAGTCATCGGCACCTGAGCGGAAGCCTTGCAAGCGGTCGTCGAGCTGGTCACGGGCGGTGAGCATGATCACCGGCGTGTCGCGGCGGGCGTCTTCGCGCAGGCGCTTGCACAGGGTGTAGCCATCGATGCCGGGCAGCATGATGTCGAGCACGATCAAATCGTAGTGTTCGGTGGCGGCCAGGTGCAGGCCGGACAGGCCATCCTGGGCACAGTCGACGGTGTAACCCTTCATGCCCAGGTAATCGGCCAGGTTGGCCAGGATATCGCGGTTGTCTTCAACCAAAAGAATGCGCATCGGTTTCTCCTGTGCGGCGCTTCTCGCTGTGGTGCGCGGCAGGCGCAGCTTAAGGCCTATGCCTGCACGGTGCCAGCCCCTGGGAAAATTCACCGCACTTGACGGTTTTTTCACTGATCCTTCACGGACACAGGATAGCGGCCAGCCGACAATGCCCGATCTTTTTCGCGCCCTGGAGCCGTCATGCAGCAACGCACCCGCCCTCGCCCGATCAACTACTGGCTGTACCTGGGGATACCCCTGGCGACCGCGCTGGCCTTGATTCTGCTGGAGCTGACTTCGGTCGACATGGATGTGGCCAACCTGTTCTTCGATCCCGTTGCCGGGCAGTTCATTGGCCGCCACAGCTACCTTCTGGAAAACATCCTGCATGACCGGGTCAAGCAAGTGGTGATTTTGCTGGGGGTGCTATCGCTGTTCACCTTTGCTGCGAGCTTTTTCTGGAAGCGCTTGTTCGGCTGGCGCCGCGAATTGGGCTGCCTGGTGCTGGCACTGGGCTTGTCCACGGCGTTTGTCACACCGCTGAAGAAGGTCACCCAGGTGCAGTGCCCGTGGAGCCTCACACAGTTTGGCGGCACGGAAACCTACAGCAAGCTGCTGGAGCCACGGCCGGCTACCGACAAAGCCGGGCTGTGCTGGCCGGGTGGGCATGCAGCCACCGGGTTCTGCCTGTTCGGCCTGTTCTTCATGTTGCGTGATCGCAAGCCGCGTCTGGCACAGGTGGCATTCGTGGTGGCCTTGATAGCAGGGTCGGTGCTGTCGGTGGGCAGAATGATGCAAGGGGCGCACTTCTTGTCGCACAACGTGTGGACGGCAGTGTTCTGCTGGTTGATAGGGTTGGGGTCTTATTACCTTGTGCTGTATCGGCATGGGGTGGCTGAGGAGCCTGTCGTCGAGCGTAGCGTCGCCTGACAGAGGAGCATGTCTTGAGTTTGATGCGGTGCGTAAACCGAGCGCCGCCCGCGCGGCGCTCGATCTCGCAGGCGCCACATAACCCACACCAAGCAAAAAGCCCCGGTTCTCACGAACCGGGGCTTTTTGATGGTGCAGGGGGTAAGGCTGGCTTACATCATGCCGCCCATGCCACCCATGCCGCCCATGTCTGGCATGCCGCCGCCAGCTGGGGCTTCGCTCGGAGCGTCAGCAATCATGGCTTCGGTGGTGATCATCAGACCGCCAATCGAAGCAGCAGCTTGCAGGGCCGAACGGGTGACCTTGGCTGGGTCCAGGATACCCATCTCGATCATGTCGCCGTATTCACCGGTAGCAGCGTTGTAACCGAAGTTACCCGAACCTTGCTTGACCTTGTCAGCGACAACGCTTGGCTCGTCGCCGGCGTTGGCAGTGATCTGGCGCAGCGGGGCTTCAACAGCACGGCGCAGCAGGGCGATACCGACGTTCTGGTCTTCGTTTTCGCCTTTCAGGTCAACGATCGCGGCCAGGGCACGAACCAGAGCAACACCACCGCCAGGCACCACGCCTTCTTCAACGGCTGCACGGGTAGCGTGCAGGGCGTCTTCAACGCGGGCTTTCTTCTCTTTCATTTCAACTTCGGTGCCGGCACCGACCTTGATCACGGCAACACCGCCAGCCAGCTTGGCCAGACGCTCTTGCAGCTTCTCACGGTCGTAGTCCGAGGAAGTTTCTTCGATCTGGGCGCGAATCTGCTTGACGCGTGCTTCGATCTCGGTGTCGGCGCCAGCGCCGTCGATGATGGTGGTGTTTTCCTTGGACAGGATGACGCGCTTGGCGTTACCCAGGTGCTCCAGGGTAGCGGTTTCCAGGGACAGACCGATTTCTTCGGAGATGACCTGGCCGCCAGTCAGGACGGCGATGTCCTGCAGCATGGCCTTGCGGCGGTCGCCGAAGCCTGGCGCCTTGACCGCTGCAACCTTGACGATGCCGCGCATGTTGTTGACTACCAGGGTAGCCAGCGCTTCGCCTTCGACGTCTTCGGCAACGATCAGCAGTGGGCGGCCGGCCTTGGCAACGGCTTCCAGAACTGGCAGCAGCTCACGGATGTTGGAGATTTTCTTGTCGACCAGCAGCAGCAGCGGGCCTTCCAGCTCGGCAACCATGGTGTCTGGCTTGTTGACGAAGTATGGCGACAGGTAGCCACGGTCGAACTGC
Source organism: Pseudomonas sp. NBRC 111132 (assembly GCF_001320565.1). Lineage (NCBI taxonomy): Bacteria > Pseudomonadati > Pseudomonadota > Gammaproteobacteria > Pseudomonadales > Pseudomonadaceae > Pseudomonas > Pseudomonas sp. NBRC 111132. The sequence goes on along the minus strand of NZ_BCBI01000001.1, from coordinate 34,232 downwards.
ATGCCTTCTACGACGGACAGTTCGTTTTCCAGGCCCGAGCCTTCTTCAACGGTGATCACGCCTTCTTTACCGACTTTTTCCATGGCTTCGGCAATGATGTTGCCGATGGAGTCGTCAGAGTTGGCGGAGATGGTGCCTACCTGGGCGATGGCCTTGGAGTCGGCGCATGGCTTGGACAGGTTCTTCAGCTCGGCAACGACTGCAGCGGTGGCCTTGTCGATACCGCGCTTGAGGTCCATCGGGTTCATGCCGGCAGCGACGGCTTTCAGGCCTTCGTTGACGATGGCCTGAGCCAGAACGGTAGCGGTGGTGGTGCCGTCACCGGCAGCGTCGTTGGCCTTGGAAGCCACTTCCTTGACCAGCTGGGCGCCCATGTTTTCGAACGCGTCTTTCAGCTCGATTTCTTTGGCGACGGAAACGCCGTCCTTGGTGATGGTTGGCGCGCCGAAGCTCTTGGCCAGTACCACGTTACGGCCTTTCGGGCCCAGGGTCGCTTTTACCGCGTCAGCCAGAACGTTGACACCAACCAGCATTTTCTTACGAGCGGAATCGCCGAATTTTACGTCTTTAGCAGCCATGATCGTTTAATCCTTGGAATTCTTTGGAGTAACGGGAAGTCGGGGAAATCAGCCTTCGATGACGGCGAGGATTTCGTTCTCGGCCATGACCAACAGGTCTTCGCCATCGACTTTCACGGTGTTGCTGCCCGAGTAAGGGCCGAAAACCACTTTGTCACCCACTTTCACGGCCAGCGCGCGAACTTCGCCGTTTTCCAGGATGCGACCGGTGCCGACGGCAACAACTTCGCCGCGGTTTGGTTTTTCAGCGGCCGAACCCGGCAGGACGATACCGCCAGCGGTTTTCGATTCTTCTTCGCTGCGACGGATAACGACGCGGTCATGCAGAGGACGAAGCTTCATTGTCGATCTCTCCCAAATTGTGGTTTTCATCGGCCGGTATCGACACCGGCGGGTTGATGCTGTCCGGCGTTGCCGGGAGGTGGCCCGCAATGGGCGAACCACCTGTGTAATGTCTGGCGTTGCCGCCAGAAACCTTGCGGTGACCACATACATGAGGCCGCCATAATCAATTACAAGGCTTGAGATACAAAATTTTTCGTCAGACCAAAAAAACCGGGGCCGCTTGCGCGGCCCCGGGCGTTTTACTTGTCGCGGCGCTCGTACTCGCCTTCGATCACGTTCGGGCGATGGCCACCCTCTCGTGGCTGCGCCTGGAACGGGTCATCCTGGAACGCACGCTGACGCATGGCCTGGGCCTCGGCACGCTCACGCATCTTGCGCGCCGCCAGGCGGCGGGTGAACGGCAGCAGGCACAGCACGCCCAGCACATCGCTGATGAAGCCCGGCAGCAGCAGCAGGCCACCACCCACGGCCAGCATCATGCCCTGGAACATGTCCTCGGCGGGCAATTCGCCACGTTGCAGGCTTTCACGGGCGCGCAGTGCGGTGGCCAGGCCGGCCACCCGCATCACCAGCACACCCAGGGCGGAGCCGGCGATGATCAGCAGCAACGCCGGGAAGAAACCGATTGCCGCGCTGACCTTCACGAAGACGAACAGCTCCAGCACAGGAAAAATCAGAAACAGCAGTAGAAAAGCACGCATCAAGGGTTCCTCGACGGAAGATAACCTTCCAATAAGACCTCACATGGATGCCTGCGCTCCAGATTTCAACCCTCGACTTGCGCCTGAACCGGCCACTGGTCGGCGCGCGCCAGTAAAACCAAGGCTTCGCGGACTTGTGTCGGCGTGTTGCAAGTATTCGGGAATGGCAGCCAATACACGGCCTGACCGATGCGCAGGTGCATGCCTTCGCTGTCTACGCCAACCATCTGCGCCGGCGCATGCTGCGGCAGGTCGGTCAGTTCGACGTAATGGGCGATGGCGTTGGCATGATCGCTGTTCATGTGCTCGACCATGCTTGCCTCGGCCTTGCCGGCGAACGGATTGCCCAGGGTTACCTGGTCAAGCCAGTGGATGGCGCCGAAGCCGCCGATGTAGCGGTGGCGCACTGGCTGCAACACCCAGAAATCGAAGTCGTGGGCCTTGTGGTAGTTGGCCGCTTCGGGGAAATAGCGGTAGTAGCGCTCGGCAGCCGCCTCGATAGCGGCTTCGTCGACCAGCTTGTGTGCCTCAGCCATCACGGTCAGGCGCCCCACGGCCTGCACATCCTCCGCCTCGCGCTCCCCCACCAGCAGCGAGCATTTCGGGTCTTTCTGCAGGTTGTGGGTGTGCTGGGCAATGCGGCTGATGAGGATCAGCGGGTTGCCCTGGGCGTCCAGGCAGTACGGCACGACGGAACCGAAGGGGTAGCCGGGCATCGACTTGGAATGAGTCGAGAGCACGCCACGGTATTCCTTGAGCAGCAGTTCCCGGGCGGGGCGGATGGCGTTGGTACTCACTTGAGGGCGGCTCCTGGCGGACTGGATGGAGGACAAGATAAGCATTATCAGGTCCAGTGCCAATGGGGTCCTTCCGACCGCCTGCAGGCCGTACACCATCCCCTGTAGGAGCGGCCCTGTGTCGCGATGGGCCGCAAAGCGGCCCCAAAAAATTACCAGGTAACGCCGAAGCCCGCGGTATAGCGCGTCTTGTCCAGGTCACTCTCACGCGTGCCGGTGATGATGTCCTTCTCCGCCTTGAGGTTCAGCGAGGCCCACTCGGTGACCTTGTAGCGCAGGCCAATCTCGGCATCCAGCGAGTAGTCGGCCACGCCACCCAACGGTTTGGCGAACTCGCCGTTGGTGAACAATTGCACGTTCTTGCCGATCAGGTAGCGGGTGTAGTCCCACTTCACCGCCGCGGAATAGAAGTTGTCCTTGGAGCCGTCCTGGTACTCGAAGTCGGTGCGGTTGATCAGCGAGCCCAGCGAGAACGCGCCCAGTTCGTCATCCCAGAACTGGTAACCCGGGCCGGTGCCGACGGTACGCTGACGGGCCAGGTCTTCGATACGGTCGCGCTTGTATTCCGCACGCCCCTGCCAGAACCACTTCTCGGTCATGAAGCGGTCCAGGGCGTACTCGGCGCTCCAGTTGTCGGTGGTGGTGACGTCGTCCTTGGTCTCGCGGTTGTATTCGCCTTCGGCATTGTGCCGCCAGCGGCCATGGCGGGCGGTGGTCTTGAAGCCTACGTCGTAATCGTCGGTGTCGTTCTCGGCGCGCTTGTAGTCCAGCGCTACGTCGACGTTGCCTTTCCATACGAAGTCCTCGACCAGGGGCTTGGGCTTCATGATCTGCTCGATGCTGGCCAGTTCCACCGTTTTCGGCGCCTCGCCATTGGCCAGAGTCACCTTGCCTGGCTCGGCGGCCTTCAGCGACTTGGCCTTCTCACCGCTGTAGGCGTCCTGCTTGACCAGCATCTCCTGGTCGCTTTCCAGGGTTTGGACTTCTTTCCAGTCCAGGGCGATCGAGCCGCCATAGGGGGTTTCCAGCAGCAGCTTGCCGCCGTCGAAAACTTTGATCTTGCCACTGAGCCGGTCACCGTTTTTCATCCACACGGTGTCGGCGAACACCGGGGAGGCGCACAAGGAGGCAGCTAGCAGGCACAACAACGATCTAGTATTCATAAGCGGACTACGGGTTCGATTCGACGAAAAAAGCCGGGCATTATCCAGATACCGCCGGCCAGAGCAAGGACAGACCGAGCACATGCCGTTGAGTTCAACTCTCATTTGCCGGACCACCGGTCCGGTTTCATCTACAGCCCAAGGGGGGCGTGATGTCTGATGGATATGCGCACGCGCTTGATTCCGCCGAGGGCCGACGAACGGCGCTATATTCAGTACTTGGGCAGGTGCCGGCCGGCAAAGTGGTGAGCTATGGCCAACTGGCCGAACTGGCGGGGCTTGGCCGAGCAGCGCGCTGGGTCGGGCGTACCCTTGGGCAGTTGCCCGAGGACACACGCCTGCCCTGGCACCGGGTGCTCGGTGCAGGGGGCCGGTTGAGCCTGGCACTGGGCACCCCATCGGGGGATGAACAACGGGCGCGACTACGCGCGGAAGGTGTGAATGTAACCAACAATCGTGTGGATATGACGCGCCATGGCTGGCGCCCAATGGAGCACAGCGGTTAGAGTGCGCGCTTTGTTTTCGCAAACTTGAGGCAGATGTTGGCCCATGCCCCGTAAAACCTGGCGCGCTGCGCTTGCTGCCTATGCCAGCCCGTCAACCTTGGTACTTTTGCTACTCGGTTTCGCCGCCGGCCTGCCCTACATGCTGGTGTTCTCGACCCTGTCGGTGTGGTTGCGCGAAGCCGGCGTGGCCCGTGAAACCATTGGTTATGCCAGCCTGATCGGCCTGGCCTACGCCTTCAAGTGGGTGTGGTCGCCGCTGCTCGACCAATGGCGCCTGCCGCTGCTCGGTGGCCTGGGTCGCCGCCGCTCGTGGCTGCTGTTATCGCAGGCGCTGGTGGTGATCGGCTTGGTCGGCATGAGCCTGTGCGACCCGCAACAACATCTGTCATGGCTGATTGCCATGGCCGTGCTGGTGGCCTTTGCCTCGGCGACCCAGGACATCGCTGTGGACGCCTACCGCTTGGAGATCGCTGACGACCAGCGTCAGGCTGCGCTCGCTGCCAGCTACATGGCCGGGTACCGGGTAGCTGCCCTGCTGGCCACGGCCGGCGCGCTGTTCTTTGCCGAATGGTTCGGCTCCACCGGTTTCAGCTATCTGCACAAGGCATGGGCCGGCACCTACGTGATGTTCGGGGTCATGATGCTGCCCGCCCTGTTCACCACCCTGGTCATGCGCGAACCGCCAGTGCCCATGCGCACTCAGCTGTCGGCAGCACGCTATGGGCTGGTGCACCAGATGGCCTCGGTGTTCGTGTTGATCATCCTCCTGGTGTCGGTACCGGCCAGCTTCACCCAGATGTTCAACACCGGCTGGTCCAGCGTGATTTCCGGTGACGCCACGCCGCTCGATCTGTTACTGGAAGACCGCGCTTTCCTGCGCCTGATCCTTTACGTGCTGCTGACCTGGGCGTGCCTGTCGAGCCTCGGCCGTCGCGGCCTGGCCCCAGTGCTGACCCCGGTCAACGACTTCATCGCCCGCTACCGCTGGCAAGCCCTGCTGCTGCTTGGCCTGATTGCCACCTATCGCATGTCGGACACGGTGATGGGCGTAATGGCCAACGTGTTCTACATCGACATGGGCTTCACCAAGGACCAGATCGCCAGCGTCAGCAAGATCTTCGGCCTGATCATGACCCTGGTCGGCGCCGGGGTCGGCGGCCTGTTGATCGTGCGCTTCGGGATCATGCCGATCCTGTTCATCGGCGGCGTAGCCTCGGCCGGCACCAACATCCTGTTCCTGATGCTGGCAGACATGGGCCCGAACCTGGAAATGCTGGTGGTGACCATCTCGCTGGACAACTTCAGCTCTGGCATGGCCACTTCGGCCTTTGTCGCCTACCTGTCGAGCCTGACCAACCTCAAGTTCTCGGCGACCCAATATGCGCTGCTCAGCTCGATCATGCTGCTGTTGCCACGCCTGATCGGCGGCTATTCGGGGGTGATGGTGGAGAAGTTCGGTTACCACGACTTCTTCCTGATTACTGCCTTGCTGGGCGTGCCTACATTGATTCTGATCGCCCTGCAGTGGCGCCAGGAGGCTGGGCGAGGCACCCCGGTGGCAGAGGAAAACTCGGCGGCCGAGCGGCCCTGATAGATCGATGGCCCCTGTACTGGCCTATTCGCGGGTGAACTCGCGCAGGCCAGTACAGGCAATGAAGTTACTGAGCTACAGCCCCTTCCCCAGGGCGCCCGCCTACGACAAACCACAACGGCCACAACGCCAACGCCCCCGCCACACCCGCCGCCAAGGCAAAGTGCAGCAAGCTGGCACCGGCGCCAATCATCGCCAGCAACGCCCCGCCCAGCCCCAACAAGGCAATGGTGATCATCCCCAGCATGGCCGAAACCAGGCCCTTGCTTTGCTCGCTGGAGAACAACGTCATGCGGTACAGCACCGCGTTGGCCACGCCCAAACCCAGTGCGTACAGCGACATGCCCGCCACCACACTGGTCACGCTCGGCCAGTACCAGGTCACCAGCACCATCAGGCTCAGGCCGGCCAGGTACGGCCACAGCGCGCCACGCACCAAAGCCGGCAACGGGTAGCGGTCGGCGATACGGTTGATGATCAGGTTGCCGAGAATCAGCCCGCCAAATACCGGCAACTGCCACAAAGCGTATTCCAGGGTGCTTAAACCCTCATCGTGAATCAGCAGCACCGGCGACAGGCCGATCCAGCCAATCAGCGGCAAGCCGACCAGCCCAAGGGCAGCGCTGCCGGCAACGAAGCGGCGGTTGGCCAGCAACTGGCCGTAGCCCGCCAGCAGTGGCAGCAGGTGGATTGGTGTGAATGCCAGGCGCGAGCCATCTCGGCGTTCCACACCCAGGGTTTCCGGCATCAGGCGATACAGCAGCAGCCAGACCAACACCGCGCCAATGGCGAACGCCACGAACAGCCAGCGCCAGTCCAGCCACTGCAGCAACAAGGTGCCCACCAGCGGCCCGAGCAGCGGCGACAGCAGGGCAATGTTGGCCAGCAAGGCCATCATGCGCACGGCATCAGCCTCGCTGAAGGCCTCGTTCAGCGCCGGGTAGCTGACCGTGACCACAAAGCCCAGGCCTATGCCCTGCAACAGGCGCAGCAGGTTGAACAGGCCAATATCATGGACCCAGAAGGTGGCCAGGCAGGACAGACCGAAGAACGCGCAACCGACCAGCAGCAACGGGCGCCGGCCATATCGGTCGGCCAGCGGGCCGATCAGCCATTGCAGTACCACGCCCCCCAGCAGGTACAGGTTGAGAGCATGGGGAATGTATTCGGGGCTGGCGTTCAGGTCGCCGACCACCACCGGCATGGCCGGCATGACCGCGTCGCTGGCCAGGTAGGTCAGCAGCTCGAACAGAGCCAGGGTCAGGCCGAACAGCAAGGCACGCAAGGGGGTGATGTACAGCAGTGGTTTCATGATGGCGTATCGGGTGTGACAGGAAGGGTCAGGCTATATGCCAGAAATGGGGTGATATTGCTGTGAACAAGTGTAAAAAAAGGGCCGCATTGCGGCCCCGGTCTCATGCGTAATTACTGCGCTGCAGTCTCCTGCACCACACGAATCACCCGCTGCGGGAACGGAATGTCGATCCCTTCGGCCTTTAACCGGTCACGCGCATGCTCGTTGAGCATGAACATCACGTCCCAGTAATCAGACGTCTTGGTCCACAACCGCAGCGACACGGTAATCGAGCTGTCGCCCAGCGTCGCCACTACCGCCTGCGGTGCAGGGTCAGGCAGCACACGCGGGTCCTCTGCCAGCGCCAGCAGCACATTGCGAGCCTTCTGCAGGTCGGCCTCGTAGTCCACACCTACATCGAACACCACCTTGCGCGTCGGCTGGCGGTTGGTGTTGGTGATGATGCCGTTGGACAGGCTACCGTTGGGCATGATGACGGTCTTGTTGTCACCGGTGCGCAGCACGGTGTGGAAGATCTGGATGCTGTCGACGGTGCCGGAAACACCCTGCGCCTCGATCCAATCACCGATACGGAACGGGCGGAACATCAAAATCAACACACCGCCGGCGAAGTTCGCCAGGCTACCTTGCAAGGCCAAGCCGATGGCCAGGCCTGCGGCACCGATGGCGGCAACGAACGAGGTGGTCTCGATGCCGATCATCGAGGCCACGCTGACCATCAGCAGCACCTTCAGCACGATGTTCGCCAGGGTACTGATAAAACCCTGCAGCGCCAGGTCGGCGTTGCGCAGGCCAACCAGCTTGCCGAGGCGGGCGCTGACCTTGTTGATGATCCACCAGCCGACCGCGAGGGTGAGCAGTGCCAGCAGCACACGGCTGCCGTATTCCATGATCAAAGGGATCCAGGTTTGCGATTGGCGGACCAGCTGATCGACTTCAGCGTTCAAATCCATACTCATCTCCTGATGCCGAGCGGCAAGTACACGGTAAAACAGGCCGCGCGTGTTTACGCAGCCCCGGCCCCCATGGACATCATTACGCCATCGGGGTTCCGGGCGGCGCCTGCATCAGTCGCGGAAGTTGTTGAACTGCAGCGGCATGTCGAATTCCTTGGTGCGCAGCAGGGCAATGGCTTCCTGCAGGTCGTCGCGCTTCTTGCCAGTTACGCGCACCTGCTCGCCCTGAATGGCGGCCTGTACTTTCAGCTTGCCGTCCTTGATGGTGGCAACGATCTTTTTCGCCAGGTCCTTGTCGATGCCCTCGCGGAACTTGGCTTCCTGTTTCTTTTCCTTGCCGGAAGGGTACGGGTCCTTGGTTTCCAGGCATTTCACGTCGATCTTGCGTTTGACCAGTGCCAGGCGCAGGATTTCCAGCATCGCTTCGAGCTGGAACTCTTCCTCGGCGGTCAGCATCACGGTCTGATCTTTGTCCTTGAACTCGAAGGAGCCCTTGCCCTTCAGGTCGTAACGGCGATCAAGCTCCTTGATGGCGTTATCAACGGCGTTCTGCACTTCGTGCTTGTCCAGTTCCGATACCACGTCGAACGAAGGCATGGTTGTTCTCCCAAAATAAAAGCGCGCTCAGGCTGAAGATGGAGCGCGCTGGGTTTGACGGTTAAAATGCGGGCTCATTATAACGGGTTGCGAAACGCATATGAGCAGCACCTGGCATATTCTCGGCGCCGGCAGCCTGGGCAGCCTGTGGGCCTGCCGCCTGGCACGGGCCGGCAAGGCAGTGCGCCTGATCCTGCGCGACGGGCAACGGCTGCAGGCTTATCAGCAGGCCGGCGGCCTGACCTTGGTCGAACAGGAACAACCCCAGCACTACGCCATCCCTGCCGAAACCGCGCAGGCGCAAGGCCCGATCCACCGCCTGCTGGTAGCCTGCAAGGCCTATGATGCGGCGCTGGCGATCGCCGGTGTAGCACCGCGGCTTGCCGAGGGCGCCGAGGTACTGCTGTTGCAAAATGGCCTTGGCAGCCAGGATGAGGTCGCCGACCTGGTGCCACGCGCGCGCTGCATCTTCGTCTCCAGCACCGAGGGGGCCTTTCGCGAAGGGGACTGGCAGGTGCGTTTTGCCGGCCATGGCTTCAACTGGCTGGGCGACCCACGCAACCCCACGATCCCTGCCTGGTTCGATGACCTGCACGAAGCAGGCATTCCCGCTGAGTGGACGGTGGACATTCTCACCCGCTTGTGGCGCAAGCTGGCGCTCAATTGCGCCATCAACCCGCTGACTGTGCTGCACGACTGCCAGAACGGCGGGCTGCTGGGGCACTTGGCTGAAGTGCAGGCTCTGTGCGTCGAGCTGGCCCAGTTGCTACGCCGCTGTGGTCAGCCGAAAGCAGCCGATGAGCTGGACGAAGAAGTGCAGCGGGTTATCCTCGCCACCGCAGCCAACTACTCTTCGATGTACCAGGACGTGCGCGCGGGCCGGCGCACCGAGCTGCACTACCTGCTCGGCCATGCCTGCCGGGCCGCAGGCCGGCATGGCCTGCAGCTGCCGCAGCTGGAACACCTGCTGCAGCGCCTGGTCGAAAACCTGCGCACGCGTGGCTTGCCCTGCGACTGACGCGGCCCTCCAACCGGATACGGACATTGCCTAGCCCATGACCTTGCGCCAACGCCTGGAAAACCTGCCGGTCGGGCAGAAGCTGCTGGCGGCCCTGCTGGTATTGCTGGTAACCATCCTGCTGGTGGCCAACCTTACCTTCATCAGCGCCGCCTACTGGATCACCCAGGAAAGCATGGCACCGCAGGCTCTGCAGACCATAGGCCGGCTGGTAGCCAACCCGCAGCTTGCGGCCCGCGCCGGCGATACCCCCGACACCGCCAGCGCCCTGCTCAAGGAGCTGGACAGCTACACACCGCTGCGCGCTGCCGCTGTCTACGGGGGTGATGGTCGCCTGCTTGCACAACTGCAGCATGGCGAGCCGCTGGCCCTGCCCAAGCGTTTTCGCAACATCGACGGCTGGCGCCTGATGGAATTTCGAAGCACTCAGCTGATCCGCATTCCGCGCGATGCCAACCCACCGGCGCACCTGCTGCTGGTGGCCAGCAGCGAACTGCCCACGGCCTTCTACACCGGCACCCTCAGCGCCAGCCTGGGCATTCTGGTGTTCAGTATCCTGCTGTGGATCGTCATCGCCCGGCAGATCAAACGCCTGATCACCCAGCCGATCAACCAGCTGGAAGAACTCAGCCGCCAGGTCACCCGCGAAGAGAGCTACGCCTTGCGCGCCCGGCGCGGCAACGACGATGAAATCGGCAGCCTGGCCGAGGCTTTCAATACCATGCTGTCGCGCATCGAGGCCCGCGAGCATCAGCTCAAGCGCGCCCGCGACGAATTCCAGGATGCCTACGACCAGGCTCAGGGCCTGGCCGAGGAGACCCGCCACACCAACCGCAAGCTGGAACTGGAAGTGCAGGTGCGCAGCAAGATCGAGAAAAAGCTCACCGGCTTCCAGAACTATCTCAACAGCATCATCGACTCGATGCCCTCGGCACTGATCGCCCTCGACGAACAGCTTTACGTGACCCAGTGGAACCACGAAGCCACGGTGCTTTCCGGCACGCCGCTGGACGAAGCACTGAACCAGCCAGTGTTCATTGCCTTTGAACCGCTCAAGCCGTTCCTGCCACAGCTGAAGGAAACCGTGGAAAAACACCGGGTGGCGAAGATCGAGCGGGTTACCTGGCCCAAAGACGACGACCTGCGCCATTACGCCCTGACCTTCTACCCGCTGACCGGCGGCGGCGGGCGCGGTGTGGTCATCCGTATCGACGACATCACCCAGCGCCTGTCACTGGAAGAAATGATGGTGCAATCGGAGAAAATGCTTTCGGTCGGTGGCCTGGCTGCCGGCATGGCCCACGAAATCAACAACCCGCTGGGCGCCATCCTGCACAACGTGCAAAACATACGCCGACGCCTGTCGACCGACCTGCCGCGCAACCAGGAACAGGCCCAAGAGCTGGGCATCGACCTGGCCACGGTCAACCGCTACCTGGACAGCCGCGAGGTGCCGCAACTGCTCGACGGCATCGCGCAAGCCGGCGCCCGGGCGGCGAAAATCGTAACCCACATGCTCAGCTTCAGCCGACGCAGCAACCGCCAGCTGGTGCCGTGCGAGCTGCCGGCACTGATCGACCAGGCACTGGAAATTGCTGGCAATGACTTCGACCTGGCCATCGGTTTCGACTTCAAGGGCCAGGCAATCGTGCGCCAGTTCGACCCCAACCTGGGGCCAGTACCCTGCACGGCCAACGAGCTGGAACAAGTGCTGCTCAACTTGCTGAAGAACGCCGCCCAGGCCATCCACCAGCGCCCGCAGCCGAGTGAGCCCGGGCGCATCACCCTGCGTACCCGGCTGAACCCGCCATGGGCGGAGATCCAGGTCGAGGACAACGGCGTCGGCATGCCCGAAGCGGTGCGCAAGCGCACCTTCGAGCCGTTCTTCACCACCAAGGAAATCGGCCAGGGCACCGGGCTTGGCCTGTCGGTCTCGTACTTCATCATCACCAATAACCATAAGGGGCAGATGGAAGTGCAGTCCACGCCCGGCCAGGGCACTTGCTTTACCCTGCGCTTGCCCCTCGGCCAGCCGGCGACGCCGGCCAACACGGAGAAGTGACATGGGCTACCGCCTGTCGAAGATCTACACTCGCACCGGCGACAAGGGCGAAACCGGCCTGGGCGACGGACGCCGGGTACCCAAGGACCACCCGCGGATCGAGGCAATTGGCGAGGTGGACAGCCTGAACAGCCAGTTGGGCCTGCTGCTGGCGGGGCTGGACGAGCAAGGGCTGGACGAGCTGAGTGCTGTGCTGGTGCCATGTCAGCACCGCTTGTTCGACCTGGGTGGTGAGCTGGCGATGCCCAGTTACCAGGCGTTGACCCTGGCAGAGGTGGAGCGCCTGGAGGCGGCCATCGATGTGTGGAACGAAGAGCTGGGGCCGTTGAAGAACTTCATCTTGCCCAGTGGTTCGGCGCTGGTGGCACAAGCCCATGTGTGCCGCAGCCTGGCGCGCAGTGCAGAGCGGCGGTGTCAGCAGTTGAATGCCATAGAGCCGCTGCAAGGCGTTGGGTTGGCGTACATCAATCGGCTTTCCGATCTGCTGTTCGTGGCAGCGCGGATCATTGGCAGACGCCAGGGCGTGGCTGAGGTGTTGTGGCAGCCTGCTGAGAAACCGAAAGGCTGAAATTTACGCGATTCCCTGTGGGAGCGGATTTACCCGCGAAGCATCCAACGCGGTGTATGGCACCGGCTGCGCCGGTGTTCGCGGCGGTTCGACGCCTCGATGAACCCGCTCCCACTGGGGCCCAATTGACTCAGATTTCAGGCCAGAACGCGCGGATCCCTGCCACACCCTGTGCCCCGGCATTCCAGGCCTGCTCGCGCTCGCCCGGCCCTACCCCGCCCAACAGGTAAACCGGCTTGCTGAACCCGGCAATCAATCGCTGCGCCTCATCCCACCCCAGCGGCACCGCCTCTGGGTGAGTCTGGGTCGCCTGCACCGGCGACAAGGTGACAAAGTCCACGCCCATCTGCTCAGCCAGCGCCAGTTCCTCGACGCTGTGGCAGGACGCCGCCAGCCAGCGTTCCTTGGGGAACGGCCTGCCTTTGGTGGCGTACTTGCGCAACTGCGCAGCCGTCAGGTGCCAACCCGCCGACGGGAAATCGCCCAGCCATTCCAGCGGCCCCTTGAGCATCAACTGAGCCTTGCCTGCGCACAGCCCGACGGCATCCACCGCTACATCGCGGTACTTGGGGTCGTACATGTCCGGCGCCCGCAACTGAATCAAGCGCGTACCGTTGGCCACCGCCCTCTGGATGCCTTTGAGCATCTGCGGCACTTCCAGGCCATCCGGGGTAATCAGGTACTGGTCCGGCAGGCGTGCGGCTGCAACGATCGGCTTGTTGGCCTCAGGGAATTCGTACTGCGGCAAATCGCGCGGCGCAACCCATTCCAGCGGCTGCCCTTCCGCGCCATGAGGTTCGCCCGTGAACGCTTCGACCTCGCGCACGTCCAGCAGCACCTGTTTGTCCGGGTAGTCATGGCTGACCTTGATCAGCGCACGCGAGCGGGTCACCTCGATGCCCAGCTCCTCGCGCAGCTCACGGGCCAATGCCGCTTCCACGCCTTCCCCCTCCTCCACTTTGCCGCCGGGAAACTCCCACAGGCCGCCCTGGTGCTGGGTATCGGCCCTGCGTGCAATCAGAATGCGGCCGTCAGTACCACGAATGACCGCAGCTACAACATGTATCCGTTTCACCCTTCACGCTCCGCCAGGCCGGCCTGCTGCCATGCCTGGAAGGCTGGCCACTGATAAATGGTTTCGATGTAGGCTGCCGCCTCTGCCGGCACCTCTACGCGGTAGGTGCGCAGGCGCACGGCCACCGGGGCGAAGAAGGCGTCGGCCAGGCTCGGCTTGCCGAACAGGAACGGGCCGCTGTCCTTGGCCACCACACGGCATTCGGACCACAGCGCGACGATGCGATCGATGTCGACCTGCACCTCAAGCGGTATATCGTCCAGGGCCTGGTCACGCGACAGGTCGAACGGCATGGCGCTGCGCAAGGCGAAGAAACCGCTGTGCATCTGTGCGCAAGCCGAACGGGCCTGGGCACGGGCGGCTACGTCGGCAGGCCACAGTTGGGCTTCGGGGTGCTGTTCGTTGAGGTATTCGGCAATGGCCAGGGAATCGGCGATCACACCCTGCTCACTCTTGAGCAGCGGCACCTTGCCGGTGGAGGAAAAAGCGAGGATGCGCTGACGGGTATCAGGCTGGTTGAGCTTGATCAGGGTTTCTTCGTAGGGCACGCCAGCCAGCTCGAGGGCCAGGGCGCCACGCAGCGACCAGGAGGAATACAGCTTGTCGCCGATGATCAGGTGATAGCTCATGGTTCGGCTCCATTGGTTTGGATGTCTTGGGGCTGCTTTGCAGCCCAATCGCGACACAAGACCGCTCTCACAGGACCTTGTGGGAGCGGCCTTGTGTCGCGATTGGGCCGCAACGCGGCCCCATTTTCGATCAGGTACGGTACTCGGCGTTGATCTTCACGTACTCGTGGGACAGGTCGGTCGTCCAGATGGTTTCGCTGCACTGGCCACGGCCCAGCTCGATACGGATGGTGATCTCCTCCTGGGCCATCACTGCCGAACCCTGCGCTTCGGTGTAGCTTGGGCTGCGGCCGCCTTTGCTGGCGATGCACACACTGTCCAGGTACACGTCGATCAAGCTCACGTCCAGCTCCGGTACGCCGGCACGGCCAACGGCGGCAAGGATACGGCCCCAGTTCGGGTCGGAGGCGAACAGCGCAGTCTTGATCAGCGGCGAATGGGCCACGGCGTAGCCGACGTCCAGGCACTCCTGGTGGTTGCCACCACCGTTGACTTGCACGGTCACGAACTTGGTGGCGCCTTCGCCGTCACGGACAATGGCCTGGGCCACTTCCATGCACACTTCGAACACCGCTTTTTTCAGCGCTTCGAACAGCGCGCCGCTGGCTTCGGTCACTTCCGGCAGGTTGGCCTTGCCGGTGGCGATCAGCATGCAGCAGTCGTTGGTCGAGGTGTCGCCATCGATAGTGATGCGGTTGAACGACTTGTTGGCGCCGTCCAGCATCAGGTCCTTGAGCACCGCAGGGGCAACCTTGGCGTCGGTGGCGATGTAGCCGAGCATGGTGGCCATGTTCGGGCGGATCATGCCTGCACCCTTGCTGATGCCAGTCACGGTAACGGTCACGCCTTCGTGCTGGAACTGGCGGCTGGCGCCCTTGGGCAGGGTGTCGGTGGTCATGATGCCGGTGGCGGCTTCAGCCCAGTGGTTTTCCGACAGGTTGTCGAGGGCGGCCTGCAGTGCTCCCTCGATCTTCTCTACCGGCAGTGGTTCGCCGATCACGCCGGTGGAAAACGGCAATACCGATTCAGCTGGCACACCCGCCAGCTCGGCCAGCTTGGCGCAGGTACGTTCGGCTGCGGCCAGGCCTGGCGCGCCGGTACCGGCATTGGCGTTACCGGTGTTGGTCAGCAGGTAGCGCACGGTGCCCTGAACGCGCTGCTTGGACAGGATCACCGGCGCCGCGCAGAAGGCGTTGAGGGTGAACACGCCAGCCACGCTGGAGCCTTCGGCACAGCGCATGACCACCACATCCTTGCGCCCTGGGCGCTTGATGCCGGCAGAAGCGATGCCGAGTTCAAAACCCGGAACCGGGTGCAGGGTGGGCAAAGGACCAAGACCAACAGCCATTAGAGCGCTCCTAGAAAAACGGTGAAATGATGATGGAAGAACGGGGCCGCTTCGCGCCCCATTCGCGGCACAAGGCCGCTCCCACAAGGGCATCGCAGCCTAGAATGCGGCGCGGTCCTTGTGGGAGCGGCCTTGTGCCGCGAATGGGCCGCACGGCGGCCCCGGATTTGTCACGTTACTGCGAGTGGATCAGATCACTCGATCTGCCCGTGGCAATGCTTGAACTTCTTGCCCGAACCACACCAGCACGGTTCGTTGCGGCCCAACTTCTGGTCGTTACGTACTGGCGCCGCGGCTACCGCCACTTCGGCACCCTCCTCGCTCAGTTGCTCGCTTTCCAAGCCCGGTGCGGCGGCGTGCTGGAACTGCATGCGGCTGGCCAGTTCTTCGGCCTCGCGACGCAGGCGGGCTTCTTCTTCGATAGGGTCTTCGCGGCGAACCTGTACGTGCGACAGCACGCGGATGGTGTCGCGCTTGATCGACTCCAGCAGCTCCTGGAACAGGCTGAACGACTCGCGCTTGTACTCCTGCTTCGGGTTCTTCTGCGCATAGCCGCGCAGGTGAATACCGTGACGCAGGTGGTCCATGGTCGACAGGTGGTCTTTCCACAGGTCGTCCAGCACGCGCAGCAGGATCTGTTTCTCGAAGGTACGCAGGGCTTCGATACCGGCCTGGTCTTCCTTCTCGGTGTAGGCGGTAGTGATTTCGTTAAGCAGCTTCTCGCGCAGGGTCTCTTCGTAGAGGTGATCATCCTCGTCGAGCCACTGCTGAATCGGCAGCTTCATGGCGAAATCGCTGGCCAGCGAAGCTTCCAGGCCGGCCACGTCCCACTGCTCGGGCAGCGACTGCGGCGGAATGTGCTGGCTGATGGTAGCGTCCAGAACTTCCTGGCGGAATTCGACGATGGTGTCGCCGATGTTCTCGGCGGCCAACAGGCTGTTGCGCATGTGGTAGATCACCTTGCGCTGCTCGTTGGCCACGTCGTCGTATTCGAGCAGTTGCTTACGGATGTCGAAGTTGCGGCCTTCGACCTTGCGCTGGGCCTTCTCGATGGCGTTGGTGACCATGCGGTGCTCGATGGCCTCGCCCGACTGCATGCCCAGTGCCTTCATGAAGTTCTTCACCCGGTCAGAGGCGAAGATGCGCATCAGGCTGTCTTCCAGCGACAGGTAGAAGCGGCTGGAGCCTGGGTCGCCCTGACGGCCGGAACGGCCACGCAGCTGGTTGTCGATTCGACGCGATTCGTGACGTTCGGAGGCGATTACGTGCAGGCCACCGGCCTCGATCACCTGCTGGTGACGCTTCTGCCAGTCGGCCTTGATCTGGGCGATCTGTTCGGCGCTCGGGTTTTCCAGGGCGGCCACTTCGGCTTCCCAGTTACCGCCCAACAGGATGTCGGTACCACGGCCAGCCATGTTGGTGGCGATGGTCAGGGCACCCGGAGCACCCGCTTGCGCGATGATCTCGGCTTCCTTTTCGTGGTACTTGGCGTTCAGTACCTTGTGGTCGATGCCTTCCTTCTTGAGCAGGTTCGACATGTGCTCGGAAGTTTCGATGGTCGCGGTACCCACCAGGATCGGCCGCCCCTTGGTCATGCTTTCCTTGATGTCGGCAATGATCGCGGCGTATTTCTCGTCGGCGGTCAGGTACACCAGGTCGTTGAAGTCCTTGCGCGCCAGCGGCTTGTTCGGCGGAATGACCATCACGTTGAGGGCGTAGATCGACTGGAACTCGAACGCTTCGGTGTCGGCGGTACCGGTCATGCCGGACAGCTTGGTGTACAGGCGGAAGTAGTTCTGGAAGGTGGTCGAAGCCAGGGTCTGGCTCTCGGCCTGGATGTTCAGGTTTTCTTTCGCCTCGATGGCCTGGTGCAGGCCCTCGGACAGACGACGGCCCGGCATGGTACGGCCGGTGTGCTCGTCGATCAGCAGGACCTGGCCGTCCTGGACGATGTACTCGACGTTGCGGTGGAACAGTTTGTGCGCGCGCAGGCCAGCGTAAACGTGGGTCAACAGGCCCAAGTTATGGGCGGAGTACAGGCTCTCGCCTTCGGCCAGCAGGCCCGCTTGGGTCAGCATCTCTTCGATGAACTGGTGACCGGCCTCGTTCAGCTCGACCTGACGGCTCTTCTCGTCGATGGTGAAGTGGCCTTCCTGGGTGACCTGGCCTTCGACCTCTTCGATGTGCTGGGTCAGGCGCGGGATCAGGCGGTTGATTTCGATGTACAGCTTGGAGCTGTCTTCAGCCTGGCCGGAAATGATCAGCGGGGTACGCGCTTCGTCGATGAGGATCGAGTCGACTTCGTCGATCACGGCGAAGTTCAGTTCACGCTGGAACTTCTCCTCCTGGCTGAACGCCATGTTGTCGCGCAGGTAGTCGAAACCGAATTCGTTGTTGGTGCCGTAGGTGATGTCGGACGCATAAGCGGCGCGCTTTTCTTCCGGCGGCTGGAAGGCCGAGACGATACCGACCGACAGGCCGAGGAACTCGTACAGCGGGCGCATCCAGTTGGCGTCACGGCGGGCCAGGTAGTCGTTGACGGTGACCACGTGCACGCCCTTGCCGGACAATGCGTTGAGGTACACGGCCAGGGTACCGACCAAGGTCTTGCCTTCACCGGTGCGCATTTCTGCGATCATACCCTCGTGCAGGGTCATACCACCGATCAGCTGCACGTCGAAGTGGCGCATGCCCATTACGCGCTTGCCGGCCTCACGGGCCACGGCGAAGGCTTCGGGCAGCAATTGGTCCAGTGTCTCGCCTTTGGCCAGGCGCTCCTTGAACTCTGCGGTCTTGCCCCGCAGCTGCTCGTCGGAGAGGGCCACCATCTTCTCTTCGAAGGCATTGACGATACTCACCGTCTTGAGCATGCGTTTGACTTCACGCTCGTTCTTGCTTCCAAAAAGTTTTTTTAACAAAGGCGCAAACATATCGGCAGGATCTTCCACACGTAGGGATGGAGGGCGGCCCCATGAGTCGCCCGTGCAGCCCTAAGGCCGCATGCGAACGAGCATTCTACCCGGAAACGATGGTGAGGAAAGTGGTGGATTTCCACGATGCTATTACAGCGTTTTGGCGGGGGCTTGTTTTAGATAGGGGCATTTTCCCTGAGTTCAAGGCCCGTGTTCATGAAACGTATCGAGAATGACTCGTATCTTGCATTGCCCGCGAACGGCCGCCACAGGCTATAGAGGTGTTAAACTGCCGCTCTTGCCATCTCATGCGTACCCCATGGCCTACAAACCCTCCCCCGCCCAGCCGCCCTCCGCCCTGCTGCGCCAGGTGCGCCCACTGCGCCTGCTGCTGAACCAGGCCGAGCGCCTGGAGCACCTGCAGCGCCTGCTGGAAAGCCAACTGCAACCGGCGGCCCGCGAGCACTGTCACGTGGCGTCGTGGCGTGATGGCACCTTGTTGCTGGTGGTGACCGACGGCCATTGGGCAACCCGCCTGCGCTACCAGCAGAAGCGTTTGCTGGCGGCATTGCAGGCCATGGAAGCTTTCGGCAACCTCAGGCGCATCCTGTACAAGGTGCAGCCGCCGCTGGTGCCGGCCAAGCGTGGTGGGCACGCCGCAGAGCTGTCGAACAGCGCAGCCGAAAGCCTGCGCGATACCGCCGAGGGCATCACCGACCCCAAGCTGCGCGCAGCGCTGGAACGGCTGGCAGCCCACGCTCAGCACAAGCCATAAAAAAGGCCACCCGAAGGTGGCCTTGATTACAACACTAGAGAGAGTGTTCGAACTTACACGGCCGCAACAGGGCGCATGTACGAGATCGGTGCCGTACTGGCATCTTCGAAAGTGACCACTTCCCAGGCATCGGTTTCAGCAATCAGCTTGCGCAGCAACTGGTTGTTCAGCGCGTGGCCGGACTTGTAGCCCTTGAACTCGCCAATCAAGCTGTTGCCCAGCAGGTACAGGTCGCCAATGGCGTCGAGGATCTTGTGCTTGACGAATTCGTCTTCGTAACGAAGGCCGTCTTCGTTGAGCACGCCGTCCTCATCGACCACGATGGCGTTCTCGACACTGCCACCCAACGCAAGGTTGTGCTTGCGCAGGTACTCGATATCACGCATGAAGCCGAAGGTACGCGCGCGGCTGACTTCCTTCACGAACGAGGTGCTGGAAAAGTCGACGCTGGCGCTTTGGGTCCGGTTGCGAAGCACCGGGTGATCGAAGTCGATCTCGAAGCTCACCTTGAACCCTTCGAAAGGCAGGAATGTGGCGCGCTTGTCGCCCTCTTCCACAGTTACCTCACGCAGGATGCGGATGAACTTCTTGGCTGCGTCCTGTTCTTCCAGGCCGGCAGACTGAATCAGAAATACAAAGGGTCCGGCGCTGCCATCCATGATCGGCACTTCCGAGGCGGAGAGCTCGACGTAGGCGTTATCGATGCCCAGGCCCGCCATGGCGGAGAGCAGGTGCTCGACCGTATCGACCTTGACGTCACCGTTGACCAGCGTCGTCGACATGGTTGTCTCGCCGACGTTGGCCGCACGCGCAGGGATCTCGACCACAGGGTCGAGGTCGGCGCGGCGGAAGACGATGCCGGTGTCAACAGGTGCAGGCTTGAGGGTCAGGTAAACCTTCTCCCCGGAGTGCAGACCGACACCTGTGGCACGGATGGTATTCTTCAGGGTGCGTTGTTTAATCATGGCATTGGCCGCTTCAGCGCAAATTGCGAACAGGTATCAACAAAGGCTGGGGATGATAACAGACCCAACCTTTGATGAATACCAATCACCTTTATACCCCTGATAAATTCCATTAATCAGCCTGACGACGCAGGAAAGCCGGGATATCGAGGTAGTCCAGGTCATCCTGAGGGTTCAGTTTAGCGGCTGCGGCAGCACCTGCATGGGCCTGGTTGCGCATTACGGTCGGGCGCTCCAGGTCACGGTAGTTGACCGCTGGCTGCTCCTGGCGGGCCGGCGCAGGGTTGGACGCTTCGTACGCCTGCTGGGCGGTCTGCAGGGTGTTGTCGACTACCTTCACAGGCTTCTCGATGCGCGCGCCCAGGCCAGTGGCCACGACCGTCACGTGCAGTTCGTCGCGCATGTCCGGGTCGATCACGGTGCCGACCTTGACCATCGCGTGGTCAGAGGCGAAGGCTTCGATGATGCTACCCACGTCGGAGTACTCACCCAGCGACAGGTCCGGGCCTGCGGTGATGTTCACCAGGATGCCGCGCGCGCCCTGCAGGTTGACGTCTTCCAGCAGCGGGTTGCGGATCGCGGCTTCGGTGGCTTCACGCGCACGGTTCGGGCCGCTGGCGCAGCCAGTACCCATCATGGCCATGCCCATCTCACCCATTACAGTACGCACGTCGGCAAAGTCGACGTTGATCATGCCAGGGCGCTTGATGATGTCGGAAATACCGCGCACGGCACCGGCCAGTACATCGTCAGCCTTGGCGAAGGCGGACAGCAGGCTGGCATCCTTGCCCAGGATGGTCAGCAGCTTCTCGTTGGGGATGGTGATCAACGAGTCGACGCTTTCAGCCAGCATGCGGATGCCTTCATCGGCGATCTGCATACGTTTGCGACCCTCGAACGGGAACGGACGGGTCACCACGGCTACGGTGAGAATGCCCATTTCCTTGGCCACTTCGGCAATGATCGGCGCTGCACCGGTACCGGTACCGCCGCCCATGCCAGTGGTGATGAACACCATGTTGGTGCCTTGCAGCACTTCAGCGATGCGCTCACGGTCTTCCAGCGCGGCCTGACGGCCGACTTCCGGATTGGCACCAGCACCCAGGCCCTTGGTCACGCCAGTGCCCAATTGCAGAATGGTGCGCGCACCAATGTTTTTCAGCGCCTGGGCATCGGTGTTGGCGCAGATGAATTCCACGCCTTCGATGCTGCTCTTGACCATGTGATTGACGGCGTTGCCGCCACCACCACCAACGCCGATCACCTTGATGACCGGGCTTTGCGGGACGTTGTCTACGAGCTCGAACATTTTCCCTCTCCTTACAGTTCTCTAGTTGTTGCGCCTACCACTACTGCTTTGAAACTTAGAAGTTGCCCTGGACCCATTTCTTGAAGCGCTCAAGCACTGGGGCCTTCGGTTCATCGCCATAGCTGTTGTTGCTGCTGTTGCTGTTACCGGTCAGGACCAGGTCCTCGGACTGCTTCAGCAGGCCATAGGTGAGCAAGCCCACGCCGGTGGAATAGATCGGGTTGCGCACCACGTCGCTCAGCCCCCGAACGCTGTGCGGTACGCCCAGGCGTACCGGCATATGGAAGATTTCCTCGGCCAGTTCCACGGCGCCTTCCATCTTCGCGGTGCCGCCGGTGAGCACGATGCCGGCCGGCACCAGGTCCTCGTAGCCGCTGCGGCGCAGTTCGGCCTGGATCAGGGTGAAGAGCTCGTCGTAACGTGGCTCCACCACCTCGGCCAGGGCCTGGCGCGACAGCTCACGCGGTGGGCGGTCGCCCACACTCGGCACCTTGATGGTCTCGCCGGCGCCGGCCAGTTTGGCCAGGGCGCAGGCGTAGCGGATCTTGATTTCTTCGGCGTACTGGGTAGGGGTACGCAGGGCCATGGCGATGTCGTTGGTCACCTGGTCGCCGGCAATCGGGATGACTGCGGTGTGGCGGATGGCACCCTCGGTGAAGATGGCGATGTCGGTGGTGCCGCCACCGATGTCCACCAGGCACACGCCCAGCTCTTTTTCATCATCGGTCAGTACCGAATAGGCCGAAGCCAGCTGCTCGAGGATGATGTCGTCGATTTCCAGACCACAGCGGCGTACGCACTTCTCGATGTTCTGCGCCGCGTTGACCGCGCAGGTGACCACGTGAACCTTGGCTTCCAGGCGTACGCCCGACATGCCCAGCGGCTCGCGCACGCCTTCCTGGTTGTCGATCACGTAATCCTGCGGCAGGGTGTGCAGCACGCGCTGGTCGGCCGGAATCGCCACGGCCTGAGCGGCGTCGAGTACGCGCTCCAGGTCGGCCACGCTGACCTCGCGGTCGCGGATGGCGACGATACCGTGGGAGTTCAGGCTGCGGATGTGATTGCCAGCCACGCCGACGAACGCCGAGTGAATGCGGCAGCCGGCCATCAGCTGTGCCTCTTCCACGGCGCGCTGGATCGACTGCACGGTGGACTCGATGTTCACCACCACGCCCTTCTTCAGGCCACGGGACGGATGAGTGCCGATCCCGACGATTTCCAGGGTGCCGTCTTCGCCCACTTCGCCCACCAGCGCCACCACCTTGGAGGTGCCAATGTCCAGCCCGACGATCATTTTGCCGCTATGCGCGTTTGCCATGGTCCTGCCTCTCTCTAATTCTTCGCAACGGCGGGTTGGGCCGTCGTCGGTGCAATCGGTTCCCGCCAACCAACGGCAAGTCCGTTGGAATAACGCAGATCAATGCGGGCGATAGTGGTGATCTGGTCTTTGAGTGTCTTGTCGTAAATGGCAATGAAACGGCGCATCTTCTCCACCAGATGGTCGCGCCCCAGCAGCAGCTCGATGCCCGGCCCGGCACTGCTCGCACCGGTGGTCAGGAACCAGCTGCCTCGCTCGCGCAGCTCCAGGCGAGCGATGGAAAAGCCCAGGGGGCGCAGCATCTGGCTCAATACCTGATACTGCTGCATGACTTGTTGCTGCGCACGCTGCGGCCCGGCCAACTGCGGCAGGTGTTCGTAGTTGGCCAGCTCGCGCGGGGTAAAGGCCTGGCCCTGGTTGTTGAGCAAAGCTTCATCACCCCAGCGGGCTACCGGCAGTTGCTCTTCCAGGCGGATCACCACCTCGTCGGGCCACACCCGGCGCACTTCGGCATGGGCGATCCAGGGCATCTGCTCAAGCTCGGCACGCATCGCCGGCAGGTCGACACTGAAGAAGCTTGCCGCCACGTAGGGCGCGATACGCTGCTGCACCGACTGCTGGCTGATGTAGCTGAGGTCACCCTGCACGTCGATCTTGGTGATGGGCCGGTCGGCGTACGGCATCAGCCGAATGGCGCCCTCGTAGGCACCAAAACCGGCCGCCACCAGCAGCACCGGCCACAGCAGGCGCTTGAGGCCGCCCAGGCTTGGCCGTGGCAGGCGCGCCGATACGGGCTCGTCGGCCACCAGCCGGCTGGCACCACGCGGCACCGGCTTGCTACGGCCGGTAACGGGTTGCTGCTGACGTATCATCGCGCCTTGCATGGTTGTTAACCTCGCGTCGCCACGCTTTCGGCCAGGATTGCCAGCACCAGTTGCTGGAAGTCCAGGCCGGCCGCGCGGGCCGCCATGGGCACCAGGCTATGATCTGTCATGCCTGGTGCGGTGTTGACTTCGAGCAGCCAGAACCGGCCCTGCTCGTCCTGCATCACGTCCAGCCGCCCCCAGCCTTCGATGCCGATGGCATCGCAGGCACGTGCGGTCAGGTCGATCAGTTCCTGTTCCTTGGCGCTATCCAGGCCGCACGGGATGCGGTACTGGGTATCGTTGGCGATGTACTTGGCGTCGTAGTCGTAGAACACGTGCGGCGTACCCAGGGCGATCGGCGGCAGCACCTGGCCGCGCAGTACCGCGATGGTGAACTCCGGGCCGTGGATCCACTGTTCCACCAGTACCTGGGAATCGTATTTGGCGGCGTCCTGCCAGGCGGCGACCAGTTCCTGGGCGCTGTTCACCTTGGCCATGCCGATGCTAGAGCCTTCATGGGCGGGTTTGACGATAAGCGGGAAGCCCAGTTCCGTACTGGCCTGCAAACAATCGCTTTCGCTCGCCAATACCGCGTGACGCGGGGTCGGAATGCCCAGGCTCTGCCACACCTGCTTGGTGCGCAGCTTGTCCATGGCCAGCGCCGAAGCAAGGATGCCGCTGCCGGTGTAGGGGATGCCAAGGCACTCCAGCAGGCCTTGCATGCTGCCGTCTTCACCGCCACGGCCGTGGAGGATGATGAAGGCGCGGTCGATTTTCTCGCTTTGCAGGCGCGCGAGCAGGTCGTCACCGACGTCGATGGCAACCACGTCGACACCGGCAGTTGTCAGCGCATCGATCACCGCAGCGCCAGACTTCAACGACACCTCACGCTCGGCGCTCTTGCCACCGTACAGCACGGCAACGCGGCCGAATGCCTTGACGTCCAAGGTGGAGTGCAGCTTGTCGTAGGCGCTGGTCATTTCGACTTCTCCTGCTTGGCGCCTGCGAACAGCGGGCTTTTCATCAACTGCGGGGCCAGGCCGCCAACATCACCGGCACCCTGGCAGATCAGGATGTCACCAGCGCGCAGCAGTGGCTTGACCAGCGGCGCCAGCTCGGCGCCACGCTCGATATAGATCGGGTCCAGCTTGCCGCGCTGACGGATGCTGTGGCACAGCTGACGGCTGTCGGCACCGGGGATCGGCTCTTCGCCGGCCGGGTACACTTCCATCAGCAGCAGCACGTTGGCATCGCCCAGTACCTGGACGAAATCGTCATACAGGTCGCGGGTGCGGCTGTAGCGGTGCGGCTGGTAAACGATCACCAGGCGACGGCTTGGCCAGCCACCGCGCACGGCCTTGATCACCGCGGCCACTTCGGTCGGGTGATGACCATAGTCGTCGACCAGCATCACGCTGCCGCCTTCGACCGGCAGCTCGCCGTACACCTGGAAGCGACGGCCGACACCCTGGAAGCCAGAAAGGCCTTGGATGATGGCTTCGTCAGTGATGCCTTCGTCAGTGGCAATGGCGATAGTGGCCAAGGCGTTGAGCACGTTGTGGTTGCCGGGCATGTTCACCGACACCTCCAATGGCTCGCGGTCACGGCGCAGCACGGTGAAGTGGGTCTGCATGCCCTGCTGGCGCACGTTGATGGCGCGGATGTCGGCCTCTTCGCTGAAGCCGTAGGTCACGGTCGGACGCTTCACCTGCGGCAGGATTTCGCGCACCACCGGGTCGTCCAGGCACATCACGGCCAGGCCGTAGAACGGCAGGTTGTGCAGAAACTCGACGAAGGTTTTCTTCAGCTTGTTGAAGTCGCCTTCGTAGGTCGCCATGTGGTCGGCGTCGATGTTGGTGACCACGGCCACCATCGGCTGCAGGTGCAGGAAGCTGGCATCGCTTTCGTCTGCTTCGGCGATCAGGTAGCGGCTGGTGCCCAGCTGGGCATTGGTACCGGCAGCGGTCAGGCGGCCACCGATGACGAAGGTCGGGTCCAGGCCACCGGCAGCAAACACCGACGCCAGCAGGCTGGTGGTGGTGGTCTTGCCATGGGTACCGGCAACGGCAACGCCGTGGCGATAGCGCATCAGCTCAGCCAGCATCTCGGCACGCGGTACCACTGGGATGCGCCGTTCGAGGGCGGTGGCCACTTCCGGGTTGGCCGGGTTGATCGCGCTGGACACCACCAGCACGTCGGCGGTAGCGGCGTTCTCGGCACGGTGGCCAACGAAAATCTCGGCGCCGAACGATTCCAGGCGCTCGGTGACCGGCGAAGCTTTAAGGTCGGAACCGGACACTTCATAGCCCAGGTTCAGCAGCACTTCGGCAATACCGCACATGCCCACGCCGCCGATACCGACGAAGTGAATACGGCGAATACGGCCCATCTTCGGCTGGGGCATGGCTTTCTGGCTCTCAACCATGGGCCACCTCCAGGCAGATATCGACCACGGTGCTGGTTGCGGCAGGTTTGGCCAGGCGCCGTGCGGTGCCTGCCATGACGTTGAGTTTCTCGGGTTGCATCAGCACCTCGTTCAGGCGTTCAGCGAGCTGCGCTGCGCCAGTTGTCGCTTGTGGCATCAGGAAGGCAGCGCCTTCGCGGGCCAGATATTGGGCGTTGTGGGTCTGGTGGTCGTCGATTGCGTGGGGCAAAGGCACCAGCATCGAAGGCAGGCCTGCTGCCGCCAGCTCGCTGACGGTCAGGGCACCGGCCCGGCACACCACCATGTCGGCCCAGCCATAGGCTTGGGCCATGTCTTTGATGAAGGGCTCTACCTGAGCTGCGACGCCCGCCTCGTGATAACGCTCGGCAGTGATCGGCGCGTGTTGCTTGCCGGCCTGGTGGAACACCTCTGGCCGCAGCCCAGCGGGCACCTCGGACAGGGCCTTAGGCAACAATTTGTTCAATGGTTCCGCACCCAGGCTGCCACCGAGCACCAACAGGCGTGCACGGCGCTCGGCCAGGGGCGCGCGTTGCGCGTCCATGAACAGCTCCGGGCGCACCGGGTTGCCGGTGGTGCGACGTTTGTCGCTAGCCTCGAAGGTGTTCGGGAAAGCTTCGCAGACCCGCGCCGAAAGTGGCACCAGCAGGCGATTGGCGGTACCGGCCCGGGCATTCTGCTCGTGAATCACCAGCGGCACGCCGCACAGCCGCGCAGCAACGCCACCAGGGCCGGTCACGTAACCGCCAAAGCCCAGTACGCATACCGGCTTGAGCTGACGAATGATCCGCCGCGCCTGCAGCACGGCCTTGATCAGGGTGAACGGCGCCTTGAGCAACGACAGCTTGCCCTTGCCGCGCAAGCCGCTGACCTGGATCAGGTGCAATGGCAAGCCTGCCTGTGGCACCAGCTCGTTCTCGATGCCGCGCGGGGTGCCCAGCCAGTGCACGCTGTAACCGCGTGCCTG
The DNA here is from genome assembly GCF_001320565.1 of Pseudomonas sp. NBRC 111132. Taxonomy (NCBI): domain Bacteria; kingdom Pseudomonadati; phylum Pseudomonadota; class Gammaproteobacteria; order Pseudomonadales; family Pseudomonadaceae; genus Pseudomonas; species Pseudomonas sp. NBRC 111132. The sequence goes on along the minus strand of NZ_BCBI01000001.1, from coordinate 7,428 downwards.
GAACTCTCGGGCGCAGGCCAGGGCCGGGAACACATGGCCCCCGGTGCCGCCTGCCATGATCAATACATTCTTGCCGTCAGCGGCCATGACTGGTCTCCTCGGCAAAATCGCTTTCACTGAATTCGTGTTCCTCGCTGCCCAGGTGCGTGCGGCTTTCCCACTCGATGCGCAGCAACAGGCCCACGCAGGCACAGCAGATCACCAGCGAGCTGCCCCCGTAACTGAGGAATGGCAAGGTCAGGCCCTTGGTCGGCAGCAGGCCGACGTTCACGCCAATGTTGATCAGGAACTGGCCGATCCACAGGAAGGCCAGGCCGAACGCCATATAGGCGGCAAAGAACTGCTTGGCCTTCTCCGCCCACAGGCCGATGTACAGGGCACGCACGGTGACGAACACGAACAAGGCGATGGTCACCAGCGAGCCGACCACGCCCAACTCTTCGGCCAATACCGAGAACACGAAGTCGGTGTGCGCTTCAGGCAGGTAGAACTGCTTCTGCACACTGTTGCCCAGGCCAACACCCAGCCACTCGCCACGGCCGAAGGCAATCAGCGCCTGGGTCAGCTGGTAACCCGAGCCGAACTGGTCGGACCACGGGTCGGTGAACGTGATAAGGCGCGCCATCCGGTACGGCTGCGCCTGTACCAGCACGAACACCGCCAGCACCGCCAGCACCACCATCAGGCTGAAGCGGAACAGCCCCACCCCGCCAAGGAACAGCATCGCCGCCGCCGCGCCCATCATCACCACGGTGGCACCGAAGTCCGGCTCCATCAGCAGCAGTGCAGCCATGGGCAGCAGCACGATGAACGGTTTGAAGAAGCCCATCCAGGTTTCGCGCACCTCGGTCTGACGGCGCACCAGGTAGCCGGCCAGGTAGATGACCACGAACACCTTGGCAATTTCCGAAGGCTGCACGTTGAAGAAGCTGAAACCGATCCAGCGCATGGAGCCGTTCACTTCACGACCGATGCCTGGCACCAGCACCAGCACCAGCAGGCCGAAGGCGCCCAGCAGCATCATGAAGCCCATGCGCTGCCAGGTGGCGATCGGCACCAGCATGGTCGCACCACAGGCAACCAGGCCAAGGGATACGTAAACCAGGTGGCGGAACATGTGGTAAAGCGGGTTGCCCGACTGCACCGCAGCCACTTCCGAGGACGCCGAGGTGATCATCACCAGGCCAAGGCCCAGCAAGGCCAGGCAACCGGCAAGCATCGGGAAGTCCAGGTCGATGCCACGGCCGCTGATCAGCGGCGACGGGTAAGGCTTGAGGATGCCAAAGATCATGCAAGGCCTCCCGCTGCCTGGGCGAACAGGCGCCCGCGTTCTTCGAAGTTCTTGAACATGTCGAGGCTGGCACACGCCGGCGACAGCAGCACGGCATCACCGGCCTGGGCCAGCTGGGCACACTGCTGCACGGCGTCGTCGAGGCTCTTGACCCGTACCAGCGGCACGTCATAGCCCAAGGCGTCGGCCAGACGCTCGGCATCACGCCCCAGCAACACCACGGCGCGGCAGAAACGCTTGACCGGCTCGCGCAGTGCGGTGAATTCAGCGCCCTTGCCATCGCCACCGGCAATCAGCACCAGCTTGCCTTCGATATCGGCCCCCAGGCCTTCGATGGCGGCCAGGGCAGCACCCACGTTGGTGGCCTTGGAATCGTCGTACCAGTTCACCCCGTTACGCTCGCGTACCCACTGGCAACGGTGGGCCAGGCCACCGAACTCACGCAGGGCTTCGAGCATGGGCTCGAACGGCAGGCCGGCGGCATGCCCCAAGGCCAGGGCCGCCAGGGCGTTGCTCTGGTTGTGAGCGCCGCGAACCTTCAGCTCGCGCGCCGGCATCAGCGCCTGGAACTCGAACGCCAGGTATTTTTCGCCATCCACTTCACGCAGGCCAAAGGCCTTGAAGTCCGGCTGGTTGAGGCCGAAGGTCCAGCATGGGCGGCCTTCCACCGGCAGCGGCCGGCTCAGGGCGTCCTGACGGTTGACCACCACCTGCTTGGCGCCCCGGAAGATCCGGTGCTTGGCCAAGTGGTAGGCAGGCAGGCCGCTGTAGCGATCCATGTGGTCTTCGCTGATGTTCAGCACCGTAGCCACTTCAGCGTTGAGCTGGTCAGTGGTTTCCAGCTGGAAGCTGGACAGCTCCAGCACGTACAGCTCGACATCATCGGCCAGCAGGTCCAGCGCCGGGGTACCGAGGTTGCCGCCCACGGCCACGCGCTTGCCGGCCTTGGCGGCCATTTCGCCGACCAGGGTAGTGACGGTGCTCTTGGCGTTGGAACCGCTGATGGCAATGATCGGCGCGGTGGCATGGCGGGCGAACAACTCGATATCGCCGGACAGCTTCACGCCGCGCGCGGCCGCCTGCTGCAGGGCCGGCGTGGCCAAGGCCAGGCCAGGGCTCACGTACAGCTCGTTGGCGCGGCACAGGAAGTCCACGTCCAACTCACCACAGCGCACTTCCACCTGCGGGTAATCACGGCGCAGGGTGTCCAGTTCCGGCGGTTGCTCGCGGGTGTCGGCGACCGCAAAGGCAATGCCCCGGTTCGCCAGGAAGCGAACCAGGGACATGCCGCTCTTGCCGAGGCCGACAACGATGCGGAATTGGTCGGAAGCGATCAAAGACACGCTCATCTACCTCAGTTTCAGGGTTGCAAGGCCGATCAGCACCAGGATCACGGTGATGATCCAGAAGCGGACGATCACCCGTGGCTCTGGCCAGCCCTTGAGTTCAAAGTGGTGGTGGATCGGCGCCATGCGGAACACGCGCTTGCCGGTCAGCTTGAAGGAGGCGACCTGGATCACCACCGACAGGGTTTCGACAACGAAGATGCCCCCCATGATGAACAGCACGATTTCCTGGCGCACGATCACGGCGATGGTGCCCAGCGCAGCGCCCAGCGCAAGCGCGCCGACGTCGCCCATGAACACTTGTGCCGGGTAGGTGTTGAACCACAGGAAGCCCAGGCCGGCACCGATCAGCGCGCCGCAAAACACAATCAGCTCGCCCGAGCCCGGCACATAGGGGATCAGCAGGTATTCGGCGAACTTCACGTTACCTGACAGGTAGCAGAAGATGCCCAGCGCACCGCCGACCATCACTGTCGGCATGATTGCCAGGCCGTCAAGGCCATCGGTGAGGTTGACCGCGTTGCTCGAGCCGACGATGACGAAGTAAGTCAGCACCACGAAGCCGACGCCCAGCGGAATGGTGACATCCTTGATGAACGGCAGGATCAGGGTGGTCTCCACGCTGGTTGGCGCGGTCTTGTACAGGAACACTGCCGCCGCCAGGCCGAACACCGACTGCCAGAAATACTTCCAGCGGCTCGGCAGGCCACGCGAGTTCTTTTCGATCACCTTGCGGTAGTCATCGACCCAGCCGATGGCACCGAACGCCAGGGTGACGATCAGCACAACCCAGACATAACGGTTGCTCAGATCCGCCCACAGCAGGGTGCTGACGGCGATGGCCGACAGGATCAGCGCGCCACCCATGGTCGGGGTGCCGGACTTGGACAGGTGCGATTGCGGGCCGTCGTTACGCACGGCCTGGCCGATCTGGCGAATTTGCAGGGTACGGATCATCCACGGCCCCAGCCACAGCGCCAGGGACAACGCGGTCAGTACACCAAGAATCCCGCGCAGGGACAGGTACTGGAAGACCGCGAAGCCTTTGTGGAACTGTTGCAGATACTCGGCCAACAGCAGCAGCATTAATGTTTCTCCCCGCTGGCACCGCACAATGCCGCCACGACGTTTTCCATCGCAGCGCTGCGCGAGCCCTTGATCAAAATAGTGGTGTCGCTGGCGTGTTCGGCGCTAACTGCGTCGATCAGCTCAGCTTGAGTAGCGAAATGGCGGCCATTGGCGCCGAACGCCTTGACCGCGTGTGTCATGTTGGAACCCACTGCGTACAGGGCATCGACCTTGCCACGCGCGTAGTCACCCACCTGACGATGGCCTTCTTCCGCCCATTGCCCCAATTCGCCGATATCCCCAAGCACCAGGACGGTGCGTCCGGAAAAGCCGGCGAGTATATCAATGGCCGCGCACATGGAGGAGGGATTTGCGTTGTAACTGTCGTCGATCACCCGTACCCCGTTCGGCGCAATCTGTGCCACGGTACGGCCCTTGACCGGCTGCACTGCAGCCAGGCCGGCAGCAATACCGTTCAGGCTCAGACCAACGGCATGCGCAGCGGCGGCAGCGGCCAGGGCATTGCTGACGTTGTGCTCGCCCAGCACATTGAGTTGCACGTCTACCGTTTCACCCGCGCCATGCAGCTTGAACGACGGGCAGCCACGTGCATCGCGACCGATGTCCGTGGCGTGGAAATCGGCCTTCGGGTTGCTGCGCGCGAAACTGACGACCTTGTGCGAGCCGGCACGCGCACTCCAGATGGCGAAGGCCTTGTCGTCCAGGTTGAGGATGGCAATGCCGCCCTCGCCCAGGCCTTCGAGAATCTCGCCCTTGGCTTCGACAATCTTCTCCGGGCCGCCGAACTCGCCAACGTGAGCGGTACCGGCGTTGTTGATGATGACCACCTGCGGCTGGGTCAGGCCCACGGTGTAGCGGATCTCACCCATGCGCGAGGCGCCCAGCTCGATCACTGCGGCGCTGTGCTCCGGGGCGATCTCCAGCAGTGTCAGCGGCGCACCGAGGTCGTTGTTCAAGTTGCCACGGGTAGCGTGCACCAGGCCACGGGTACGCAGGATGCTGGCGAGCATTTCCTTGACCGTGGTCTTGCCGCTGGAGCCGGTAATGGCCACCACCGGTTTGTCGAATGCGGCGCGGTTCAATGCACCGAGTTGGCCAAGGGCCAGGCGGCAATCGGCCACCAACAGCTGTGGCAGGTCTACATCGGCGACTTCACGCTCTACCAAGGCTGCGACCGCGCCTTTGGCTTTTACATCGGCCAGGTAGTCGTGACCATCGAAACGCGGACCGGCCAGGGCGACGAACAGTTGCCCGGCGCCGACACTGCGGCTGTCGATGCTGACACCGGTAAACGTGGCATCGGCACCGATTTGTCGACCACTCAGTGCTGTGGTCAGCTGGCTGAGTGATAGTGGCTTAAGCATGTGGCGCCTCCCAGGCTGCAAGTGCCTTTTCGGCTTCGGTCAAATCGGAGAAGTCATGGCGCTCGCCATTGATCTCCTGGTAATCCTCGTGCCCCTTGCCAGCCAGCACGATCACGTCGTTGGCAGCGGCGGTGGCAATCAACTGCGCGATGGCCTCGCCACGACCGGCAACGAACTCGACCGAGACAGGCCGGGCGAAACCGGGACGGATGTCGTCGAAGATGCGCTGTGGGTCTTCGGTACGTGGGTTGTCATCGGTGACCAGTACGCGATCGGCCAGGCGCTCGGCCACTTCGGCCATCAGCGGGCGCTTGCCGCGATCACGGTCGCCGCCGCAGCCGAACAGGCACAGCAGCTTACCGTGGGCGTGTGGACGCAGGGCTTCGAGCACTTTTTCAAGGGCGTCCGGGGTGTGGGCGTAATCGACCACCACCAGCGGTTTGTCGCCGCCACCCAGGCGCTGCATACGGCCTACCGGACCGTGCAGTTGCGGGGTGACCTTGAGGATTTCGTCCAGTGCATAATCCAGTGCCAGCAGTGTCGCGACAGCGGCGAGCATGTTGCTCAGGTTGAAGCGCCCCAGCAGCTGACTGCGCAGGATACGCTCACCTTGTGCGGTAACGATCGTCGCGCGCACGCCATCGTCACTGAACGCGGCCTCGCGACAGAACAGCGAGGCATCTGGGTTTTCCAGGCTGTAGCTCAGCAGCCGGGTGTCGATATGGTCGACGCTCGGACGGCGGGCAAAGTCAGCGGCCAGGCGACGGCCAAAGGCGTCATCCAGGTTGACCACCTGGCAACGCAGGCTGGGCCAGGCGAACAGCTTGGCCTTGGCGGCCTCATAGGCCTCCATGCTGCCGTGGTAGTCGAGGTGGTCGCGGGACAGGTTGGTCATCACCGCGATGTCGAACTCCAATGCGGCGACTCGGCCTTGCTCCAGGGCGTGAGAGGAAACCTCCATGGCCACAGCCTTGGCGCCCTGCTTTTTCAAATCGTAAAGGGTCGACTGCACGGCAATCGGGTCGGGCGTGGTCAGACGGCCGCTCTGCAGCTCCCCGTAGAAGCCGGTACCCAGGGTGCCGATCAGGCCGCAGCGCTGGCCGAGCAGGTCGAGCGCCTGGGCCACCAACTGGGTAACGCTGGTCTTGCCGTTGGTCCCGGTTACACCGACCAGGTTCAGCTGGCGGCTGGGTTCGCCATAAAAACGCCCGGCGACATCCGACAACTGTGCGATCAGGCCCTTGACCGGAATCAATGGCACTTCGGTCAGCGGCAGCACGGTGGCGCCCTGCTCTTCATAGGCCACGGCGGCGGCACCACGGGTCAAGGCATCGGCGATATGCTCGCGGCCATCGACCTTGGCACCCGGCACGGCCAGGAACAGGTCACCCGGGCGCACGTTGCGGCTGTCCAGGGTCAGTTCACGAATCAGCGGGTCACGGCTGGCGTGGGCGAAAAGTTTGCTTAATGGCATTGTCATCATCCACGCCCTCCCTTGGCGGCTGTTGCATTGACTTGCGATTGCACGGCAGGTGCCGCGGGTGCTGGTGGCGGCAGGTTGTCTGGCGGCACGTTCATCAGGCGCAGGGTGCCGGACATGACCTTGCTGAACACCGGCGCCGAGACCAGACCACCGAAGTAACCACCCTTGCCCGGCTCGTCGATGACCACGACGATGGCGTAGCGCGGGTCGCTCATCGGTCCGAAGCCGGCGAACAGCGAGCGGTAGGCGTTTTCGGTGTAACCCTTGGAGCCCACGGTGGCTTTACGCGCGGTGCCGGACTTGCCGGCCACGTGATAGAACGGCACCTGGGCACGGAACACACCACGCGGCGCTTCAATCACCTGCTGCAGCATGCCTTGAACGGTTTCGGCGGTTTCCTTCGGAATGGCCTGCACCGCTTCCGGGGCCTTGTCGACCTTGATGATCGACAGCGGCACCATCTTGCCGTCGTTTGCCAGCGCTGCGTAGGCATGCACCAGTTGCAAGGCAGTCACCGACAAGCCATAGCCATAGGACAGCGTCGCGGTCTCGGCCTTGCGCCACTCGCGGTGGTTGGGCAGGTTACCGACACGCTCGCCCGGGAAGCCAAGGCCGGTGTACTGACCCAGACCGACCTGGGACATGACCCGGTAGATGGCCTCGCCCCCGATGTCGAAGGCGATCTTGCTCATGCCGACGTTACTGGAGTTGATCAGGATGCCGGTCAGGTCGAGGATCGGGCCCTCGCTGCGCGACACGTCCTTGATGGTGTAGCGGCCGATCTGCAGGCTACCCGGGTACACCTCGACCTTGTCGGTCGGCTTCCAGCGGCCGCTCTGCAGCGCCGCGCTCATG